>CBDUMB010000279.1:0-4977 GCA_965368205.1 uncultured Pseudomonadaceae bacterium
TCAGTCAGGATAGCCAGCTGCGCGCGCAGACTGGCTTCCAGCGCCGGGTTGAGCTGCAAAGCACGCTTGTAGGCGTTCAGGGCCGCATCCCATTCCTGCAGGGCGCGTCGTACGTGTCCCTCTTCCTGGTGCGCGCGGCTGTAGGAAGGCGAAAGTGTTTTGAGTTGTTCTATGGTCGCCAGGGCGCCGTGCAGATCGCCTATGTATCGTTGCGTAACGCAACGCATGTAGAGGGCTTCGGTATCCTGCGGCGATTGCCGCAGGATCGTATCCAGGTCTTCTAATGCTGCAGAAAACTCGCCGCTGCTGATCTTCTGCCTGACCTGAGCCAGGTGGTGATCAGCTTGCTCACTGTTTTCCGCCACGCCTGTGATGGCCTAGAAGTCAAACGAAACGCGCAAACCCACGGTCTGAGGACGGGCATAGGACACGCGCTCCCGGTCGAATACAAAGCTGCGTGACAGTTCCGCTTCTTCATCAAACAGGTTGTCGACAAACAGTTCAGCAGACCAGGTGTCTTTTGCAACGCCCATGGTGATACCGGCCAACAGCCAGCTGTCCATTTCGGAATTGTTGATCACAACCACATCGCTTTGCGCAGACGAAGAATAGGACAGATGAGGCATGACATGCATGGTTATACCAGAATCCAGGTACCAGTTATATCGTGCGCGGATATTGGCCTGGAATGCCGGAGCAAATGCCAGTTCATCACCTTTCCGTACGTCCTCCGTGGGCGTATTAACCTTTGTGATCTCGCTATCCAGAACCGAGAAGGCCCCGCTGACCGTCAGATTATCGGTGGCAGCCCAGATGAAGTCGCCTTCGATTCCCAGGATTTCAGCGTCAGCCGCGTTATCTGAGAAGAACAGATTCACGATGCTTGGGTCGAAGATGGTGGTCTGCAGGTTTTCAATTTCAATATAGAAGATGCTGCCGTTGAATCTTACGGTGCGATCCAGCAGGTCGAGTTTCCAGCCTGCTTCAATATTCACCACGTCGTCAGTATCGAGTGCAAACGGCACTGTATAACCGTTAGGTCCTGCAGCGCCGCCAGGGCGGTTCAGCAGCCCGGGACGAAAACCTTCAGACCAGGTGGCGTACAACAATGTGTTGTCATCAGGTGTCCAGCTCAAGCTTAACTTGCCAATCACACCATCGGTCTCTGCAGCATCGGGTGCACGTAGCGCGCCAACCACTGCTGCAGGTGTAGCTGGATCGTCGATATCGTCTCTTGTGTAGGTAATCCGTTGCGCCGCATCACAGCTACCGCGGAAGGTGAACTCTCCGTCACCGTTGTAGAGGTCGCTGATGTCTGTGCCAAATGCGTTAGCATCTTCGGCGGCACCGGAGTTACAGAAAGAGCTGTTGGCGCTGCCGTCGAAGTCCACTTCAATGTCATACCAGCGCGCACCAGCTGTAATTGCCCAGGATTCATTAATATCCCAGGTGACTTCACCGAAGGCGCCTTTCTGCTCGTCGGTTCGTTTCACGTCGTTACGAAAAATAACGCCTGCCGGAAACGCGCCGGTGTCTGAGCGGTAGCCGGTGTCAAACGCGAAGTTTGGTGCAAACGGTCCAAACGGCGCTGCGGCAACAGAGCCGGGGTAGGTGAAGTCGTTGAGCTCGGTAAGTTCCAGGTCGCTGTAAAAAAGCCCGCCTGTAAATCGAACCGGGTGTTCAATCGGTGTGACAATGCGAATCTCGTGGGACCAGACTTCTGTTTCGGTGCTTGAGCTAACAAACAGGTCAGGGGCCTGACAGACACCGCTGGGTGCTGCGGCACCTGGGTAGCTGACGGAACCATCACAGATGTAGTACGGCAGGTACTGGCCAACAAACAGATAGTCGGTGTAGTCGACGGTCTGATCAGTGTCGCGATCTGTGAAGGCGCCGGTATACAGGACTTCCAATGCGCCAACGCGGCCTTCAATGGTCCAGTTGGTATTGGTGAATTCATCTTCAATTTTGTCGTCGGAAAAACGCTGGATTTCCATGTCGCCCAGATCAGGGTCTGCAAAGAACACCCCATCCGAGTCCAATGCCTGTTGCATCACGGATGCGCTCGCCGTCCAGTTTTCGTTGATGTCCCACAAGGCACTTAAACGGCCGCCCTGGTATTTTGTCTCGTTGATGTTGTCCTTGGCGCTTGAGTTCGCTTCGAGGAAAGTGACGCCACTCAGATCAGCGTCGGCTTGAAAACCTGCTCGGCCACCGACCAGCTCGCCATTGTCACGCACCGCGTCAGCCGAGCGGAATCGTGCGCTTTCGCTGACATCACGGGTGCCTGCGACGCTATCAATGTAACCGCCCTGAGTGTCTGTATAGCCCACTGCACGCAACGCAAAGTTGTCAGCGATCGCCCAGTTGATGACGGCTTCCAGGTTTTTACTGGGGTCTCCGCCCTTGGTAAACGAGGTGCCTGCATCGAAGCTGCCGTAAGAACCGGTTGTGTCTGGTTTGTTTGTGATCAACCGCACGTTGCCCGCCTGTGAGCTGGCGCCGAATAAAGTGCCCTGTGGGCCTGACAGCACTTCGATGCGATTCAGGTCGGCGGCGTAGACATCCAGATTACGTCCGGGTTGAGACAGTGGCTGCTCATCCAGATAGAACGCAACGTTGGGCGCCAGGCCTGCAACACCCGCGGTTGTGAGGTTAGGCGTTGTTGAGGCGATGCCTCGAATATAAATCGTATTCTGACCTGGTCCACTACCGCCTGCGGTCACACCGGGTAGCTGGATCAGATAGGTTTCGAAATTAGTGATGCCCAGGTCATCCATGGCTTCTTCAGTCAACGCCTGAACCGCCACAGGAATGTCCTGCATAGGTACCGCACGTTTGGTTGCGGTGACAACAATTTCTTCTATGGCGCGGGATTCCTCACCGGTTGCGTATCCTGCCACCATGGCGGCGACAGCTGCGGTCACAGCCTGGCTGATTTTGCTACGTTGTATCTGCAAAAGGTCTCTCCAAATAGTTAGCCTCGAAACTATTATTTTAATGTTTCGTGAACTTTATCGAGGCATGGGAAGACGCAGGGTAACAAAAGACTCCTGATAATGCATTCAACTCTATTGAATATTGGCGCCCGGACTACATCACTTGTTCTTGCCAACGCCGGGGATCACCATGCCAACCTGACGCGAATAGTCCTCATAAACCTCGCCGAGATTTTCTTTGAGGTCGCGTTCTTCATACCGTATGCCGACAATGATGTAGACCGTCATGCCTGCTGCAAATAACAGGTGCCCATAGGTCATATCCGGGGTAGCCCAGAAAGCCAGCAGGAAACCCGTATAAATAGGATGGCGGACCAGCTTGTAAAATAGCGGCTGGCGGAAGGTCAATGCAGGCAGGCTGCGATTGCGCAGGTCGCTCCAGATCTGATGCAGGCCAAACAGTTCGAAATGGCTGATCAGGAATGTTGAGATAAACACAATACCCCAACCCGATGCCGCGATTACCCAGATCAGCGCGCGAATGGCCTCCGTTTCCACTGACCACAATACTCCGGGAACAGGACGCCAGAACCAGTAGATCAGACACAGAACCACACCAGTGAGCATGACATACAGGCTGCGTTCGATGGATTGTGGCCAGAAGCGAGTCAATGCTGCTTTGAAACCCGGTCGGGCCATGACGCTGTGTTGAATGCCAAACAGAGCAATCAGGCCAAGATTGATAAACACAGCCTGCCAGGTCCCCGCCAAAGGGCCTGAATCGATGCTGCGAGGTACGTATTGATTTGTGACAAAGCCGATGAGATAAACAAACGTAGCGAAAAAGAAAAAGTAGGCGATGACGCCAAATAGAAATCGAAGTGGTCGTGCCATAATCTCCCCCTCATGAAACGCATACCCTCAGGCTAACAGGTAGCTACTGTTGAAGCCAACACTGTGAAGCGTATTACATTCATGTCAGGAAGCGTAACTCTGATAGAGTTGATCGTTCTTGTACACCGTTCGGTCTTAACCTGCAGGAGCACTTAGATGCCAAAAGAGCTGTTTCATCTTGCTATTCAAGAAGTTGAGGAAGTCCACACACTGCCGGGCATGTGGCCACCGGAGAAGCTCCAGAAGGTCTTGTCGCTAGCAGAGTACGATGATGTTGTAGATGAGACGGAACTGCTCGATATGGCGGTACTCGTTCTGCAGGATTTTGAAGAGCAGGTTGCGGGTGAGATTGTCTTGCAGGCCGTGTTTGGCGACAACATGACTGCTGGTGTCAGAGAGAATCTGGTTGATGACCTCAAAGATGATCGGCCCTGGGAGCAATTTTCCAGAGTGAATCAACAGGTGGGTGTGTTTGAGGCGGTCGTATTGCTCCAATTAGCCTTTCCTCGCCGTTACGGCGTGCCTGATGCTTTGCGTATTCAATTGAAAGTAGCAGCAACAGATGCGCAGACCAGTCGGTGGTTAACAAGTGCGCCAAGCGCTTTATTGCTCCTGCGGCTATTGGCCACAGCGATGGAAGATGATGCTGTACTGAAACGACTGTACGGGCAGGAGATGCAGGTGAAAGATTTTCCTCATGCAGAGGCAATTTTGTGGCGGGTCCAGACTCTGGGGTTGTCCCAGGAAACTCAGGGTGCGGTTTATGTCTGCGACATCTATTCAGCGCACCAATGGCTCTCGCCGTTGGTTGAAATGCAAGCCTGGCAGGGCGTTGCCACGCCTGAGTGAACAGGATTTATTCAGGGTCGTTTAGGAGGCGCGTTTCTCAGTTGCCGCGCTTCAACCATCTCTTCTGCCGCTCGAAAAGCTTCCAGACACAGTATGTGATAGTGGTGCCGCAGACTGTCATCATCTTCGTCCAGGCGCGCGATCAAGCCGGATAGGGCGGCTGCTGCACAGAAATCTCGGTATTCAATGTCGTTCATCATTTTATCCATCCCTTGAATCGGATAACTGTGCCAAGCCGATACGGATAAAGCAATCTGCGGCGTCTAACCGGGATTCAGCGTCTATTTGATTGCCG
>CBDUMB010000280.1:0-4970 GCA_965368205.1 uncultured Pseudomonadaceae bacterium
GCGGTCCGCTGGCCGGTTCTTTTCCGCAGTGGCCAGATCAGGCTGGTTTTCAGGAAGTCATGATGGCGCTGGAAAGCAATTTCCACAGCGTTGCCCTTGAGCTGGTCAGATCAATAACTGCAACCCTCGGCAGTGTCGAGGACCTCACCACCGCTTTCGATGATCACAGCAGTTTCCTGCGGCTTAACTATTATCGACCTTGTCCTGACCCTGCGCCGGCGGATGCGGATTTTGTTCCGCTGAAAGGAGAACTGGGCATCAGTCACCATACTGATGCCGGTGCGTTAACTGTTTTGTTACAGGATAGACAGCCGGGATTACAGGTTTATCGAGATAGCCGTTGGCATACCATTACGCCCAGCGAAAACGCGTTGATCATTAACATAGGTGACATCGTGCAGGTTTGGTCTAACGACAGGTATCAAGCGCCATTGCATCGGGTACTGGCCAACGCAAATCAGCCGCGCATCAGCACACCCTACTTTCTGAATCCAAATTATGATTATGATTATGCGCCGCTGGCAGCAACCTTGCTCGATGCAGAGCCGAGGTACAACGCCATCAACAGTCAGCGTAGTCAGGGTGACTACGCTGATCATGGTGAAGAAATTCAGATTGCCAACTTCAGCCGCTAAGGCTGAAGTACTTCAGCCTCTGCAGCGGAAGTTGCTCAACTAGTGCGGATGCAGGACAACCTGTAAATCAGAAAAGCCATGCACAAAATTTGACGGTATACGCTCAGGCTCACCAACCATCTCAATTTTGTGGAACCGCTTCTGGATTTCTTCCCACAGAATACGCAGCTGCATTTCCGCCAGACGATTTCCCATACAGCGATGTATGCCAAAGCCAAAAGACAAGTGCTGGCGTGCGCGGGCACGATCAATAATAAACTCATCCGGGCGGTCGATCGCGCGTTCATCGCGGTTGCCAGAGGCATACCACATCACCAGTTTGTCACCCGCTTTAATCTGCTGACCGTGCAGGACATAGTCCTTTACTGCGGTGCGACGCATGTGTGCCAATGGCGTTACCCAGCGAATGATTTCAGACACCATGTTGGGAATAACCGATGGGTTGTTGCGCAACTTGGCGTATTCACCCGGGTTTTCATTCAGCGCAATGACCCCACCGGTAATTGAGTTCCGCGTGGTGTCGTTACCGCCCACAATCAACAGCACAAGGTTGCCGAGATATTCCTGCGGATCCATGTCTTTGGTGGCATCGCCGTGGGCCAGCATCGATATCAGATCGTTGCCATCTCCGCTGCCTTCGCGCTCCTGCCACAGGCGGGTAAAGTATTCCAGACACTCGTAGAGCTCTTCGCGGCGCTGCTCTTCACTTTCCACAATGCCGGTCTCCGGACCACCCGTGGCCACATCGGACCAGCGGGTCAGTTTTCTGCGGTCTTCGAAGGGGAAATCAAACAACGTTGCCAGCATCTGAGTGGTCAGTTCGATAGACACACGGTCAACCCAGTTGAACTGCTCGCCAATCGGCAGGTCATCCAGAATGGTCTGAACACGCGAACGGATTGTACTTTCAAGATTCTGCAGATTACGTGGTGCAACAACACCCTGGACGGTTTTACGTTGCTCATCGTGTTTGGGTGGATCCATGGCGATGAACATGGGCAGTTCAAAATCTTCTTCAGGATCCTGAATCACAATAGTCGGATCCGATGAGAAGCTCTGCCAGTTCTGCTCAACTTCCATGATGTCTTCAAAACGCGTCACCGACCAGTAAGGTCCGAACTCGCTTTCTTTGCAATAATGCACTGGCGCTTCATCGCGTAACCGTTTGAAAAATGGATACTTTTTATTTTGCGACCACAATTCACGTTGGCTGACATCGATGTCTTCCAGCGGTACTGTTGCGGGATCCAGATCAACCATCAAAGGGGTAGTCGCTTCAGCCATTAGAATTGGAACTCCGGTAAGTTAACAACCAAGCCGTCCAGCTCGTCGGTCACAGGAATCTGACAGGATAAACGTGAGTTTTCAACACGCTCAGGATTAAGATCCAGCATGGATTCTTCAGCTTCGCTGGGCTGACCCACTTTTGCCATCCAGGCCTTGTCGACCATGACGTGACAGGTAGCACAGGAACACTCTCCGCCACAGTCTGCATCGATGCCGGGGACCAGGTTGTCCAAAGCTGCGTTCATCACCGTAGTGCCTGTTGGGGCGTCGACTTGGTGCTCGGTTCCATCGTGTTCTATGTAGGTGATTTTAGGCATTGGTTATCCTTGTTGTACTCTCTGTATGGATGGTTATGCGATGCAGGCATTGATGTCAGTTGCTAAAGCAATATCTTTGTCTGTGACGGTATTACCCGCATCGTGGGTGTTCAAGCTGATTTTGACCGTGTTGTAGACGTTATGCCAGCTTGGATGGTGATCAGCTTTTTCTGCCAGCAATGCAACCTTGGTCATGAACGCAAAAGCGGCAACAAAGTCATCAAACGCGAAGTTGCGCGTTAAGGCGTTGTCGACCAAAGTCCAGCCTTCGGGGGTTATTCCGACGGTCATACACAGTCCCGGCAGTATCTAGAATTGGTGGAGCCAGGGAGGATCGAACTCCCGACCTCGTGAATGCCATTCACGCGCTCTCCCAGCTGAGCTATGGCCCCAAACGAGCGCGTGATGTTAGGTACCCCACCACGACCTGTCAATAAAGGGATGTACTTACTATGTAGGATCAGGATCCAATTGTATCTGAGTATAGGCTTTATCGAGCTTTTTACGCTCTTTGCCGGAGACATTTAAAGCCTCCAGGGCGTCTCTTAATCTTGCGCGTGACAAGTCAGCCCCCAGGAAAATCAGCGAATCAAACAGCGGCAATGACACGCTGCGGCCGCTGATGGCAATAAACAGAGGAAACAGGAAATCGCGGAATTTAAGATCAAGGTGCTGGGCCATTTTCTGGCACAGCTCGAACAGGTCATCCCGCTCCCAGCTGCGCTGCTTATCAAATTCTGCCAATGTGTGATGCAAAACCTGCACAACATCTTTGCGTTCCAGGCTTTTGTGCTGGAAATCGTCTTCGCTGAGCGCTTTTCTTGCCCCAACAAGGTAGTCAACCAGCGGCATGAGATCAGAAAGCTTCTCCGCCCGTTCCTGGACCAACGGCACCAGAGCTGACAGACGCTCTTTGTTAAGCATCCATGAAGCAACACGAGCGGCATACTCATCTGCATCCAGCGCACGTAGATATTGTCCGTTCAACCAGGCGAGTTTTATCGGGTCAAAAATGGGTGCGCCAACTGAAATACGGCTCTCATCAAAGACTTCCAGCATGTCCTGTTTACTGAAAATTTCCCGTTCATCGGGCATCGAGTAGCCCATCAGGCCAAGATAGTTGAGAAGTGCTTCAGGCAGAAAGCCTTCGTCCCGGTAATAAGTCACGCTGGTGGGATTCTTGCGCTTTGACAATTTACTCTGATCAGGGTTGCGCAACAGCGGCAGGTGGATCAACACCGGCATCTGCCAACCCAGATACTCGTACAGGAGCTTGTGTTTGGGCACAGAAGTCACCCACTCTTCACCACGCAGAATGTGGGTAATGCCCATGAGATGGTCATCCACCACCACTGCCAGGTGATAAGTCGGCATGCCGTCACTTTTCACCAGCACCTGCATGTCGACCTGGCTGTAAGGAATGGTGATTTCGCCGCGCAACTCGTCTTTAAATGTACACTCACCCTCGTCAGGCACGCACATGCGAATGACATGGGTTTCGCCCGCCGACAGACGCGCGCTCACGTCATCTGGCGCGAGATTCAGGCAGTGTCCGTCATAACGGGTGGTTTGTTTGGCCGCCTGTTGAGCACTGCGCACTTCGTCCAGGCGCTCTTTACTGCAGAAACAGGGAAACGCATGCCCGGCTGTAACCAGTTGCTCGCTGTAGCGGGCGTAGATTTCGCGGCGCTCACTCTGACGATAAGGGCCGTGTGGACCACCGACATCAGGCCCTTCGTCCCAATCCAGATTGAGCCAGCGTAACGCATCGAATATGACCTGCTCAGACTCACCGGTGCTGCGCGCCTGATCCGTATCTTCAATACGTAACAGAAACTGTCCGCCATGACGTCTGGCAAAGGCCCAGTTAAACAGGGCCATGTAGGCGGTACCCACATGAGGATCGCCAGTGGGTGATGGTGCGATGCGGGTTCTGACGCTCACTGCAAAGTCCTATAGCTTGCGCCAGACGGCATTTTCATCAGAATCCCAGTTTGAAAACGTCGTTGGGGATCAATGGATAGGAGATACCTGACCACTTCTGCACCACCCGGATCACCTGACAGGCATAGCCAAATTCATTGTCGTACCAGACGTATAAAACCGCACGATTGCCACTGACAATAGTGGCTTCGCCATCGATAATGCACGCATGCCGATTGCCAACCAGGTCCGTTGACACAACATCCGGCGATGTCGTGTAGTCAATCTGGCGCTGCAGGTTACTGTTCAGGCTGACGTCACGTAAAAACTCTGACATCTCTTCAGCAGTGGTTTCACGACCCAGTGTCAGGTTGAGGATGGCCAGCGATACGTTGGGGGTCGGTACGCGAATCGCGTTGCCGGTCAGTTTGCCTTCCATCTCGGGCATCAGCTTGACAACCGCAGATGAGGCACCCGTCTCCGTAATCACCATGTTCAACGGTGCACTGCGCCCGCGTCGATTTTTCTTATGGTAGTTATCGGTCAGGTTCTGGTCGTTGGTATAGGCGTGCACAGTTTCCATGTGGCCGTTAACGATCTCGAAATGTTCATTAACAACCTTCAACACGGGCACAATGGCGTTGGTTGTGCAGCTCGCTGCCCCCAGAATTGTGTCGTCTTTATCAACGATGTTGGAGTTAACCCCGGACACGATGTTTTTGATGGCCCCCTTGCCTGGTGCAGTCAGCACAACTTTCGCCGCGCCTTTTGCTTTCAGGTGTTGCCCCAGGCCTTCCTGATCCCGCCA
>CBDUMB010000281.1:0-4952 GCA_965368205.1 uncultured Pseudomonadaceae bacterium
TGATTGATGATGGACGTTCGATACAGTCCATCGAGGAGGAATTTACTGTCGCCGATATCTACATAAAACGCGTTGTATCCACCGACGCCGCCTGCAGCACCGGAAAATTCCGGTATGTAAATTTCTGTGCCGCCTTCCGGGGGTGCTTCCCGGTCAGGGTCGCTTTTCTCATCGTCTTTGGCCAGATTGTCAGCCCAGTACTTTGCTGTCGCTTTTGCTTCTTCTTCGGTGACAAAGGCGCGGTCTCCGAATTCTTCGGGGCGTTGCAGCGGGGTGAGCGTTGCGATGTTGTAAGTGCCTGATAAATTTGGTTTTTTAGCGGTTTCTTCCGCGTTCTGGGCGACTTGTGCGCAGCCGCTAAGCGCAGCGATGCCTGCGACGAATACCAAGTGAGCAGTGAATTTCTGCATGTCTCTCCATTCTCCCTGTAAATCTCTTAAAGCATATCATCGAACAGGCTCGGAATATTTGCAATTTGAACTAGGCTTAGCGAGGTAAGTGTTTAAAAAGACTGGGAATTTTTACATTCATGTATCCGGGTGATCTGCATCGCATCAGGTTGTGGCTGGTAGGGATATGCCTCCTGGCAGCGACACACCTGCATGCTGATCTGGTGGCGGAGTATCGCCTGGATGCACAGCAGTGGAACGGTACCGCTGGCGAGGTCGCTGACAGTTCCGCTAACGGTTATGCCGGTCGCGCGAGCAACACCAGTCCAGTTGCCGGGCTGCTGTGTAATGCCGCTGATCTGAGTGATGGTGGCACCGCAGATTATCTGGATCTGGATCATCGTGCGCTGGACGGTTTGCGTGATTTTACCCTCATGCTCTGGTACCAGTCTGCCAACTTCGACCGATCCGCGTTGATCAGCGCTGCCAACGGAGATGAAGAGCGAGAACTCTACTGGATGACGCGACGAGGAGATCGTTTTGAGCCCGAGCTTTTTGGAGACAGTGATGGCCGCATAGACATAGATGATATTGATGATGGCGCCTGGCATCACCTGGCCTGGACGCGTATTGGATCGCGCAACTGCTTTTATGTTGACGGCCAGCAGCAGGACTGCAATCAGTTGCCACAAGGGACGCTGGATGTGGATCCAACCGGGTTCATTATCGGCCAGGAGCAGGAGGATATTGGTTACAACTTGCGCAACAACAGAGGTGTCGAGGGCCTAGTTGATGAGATCTATGTGTTTGACGAAGGTCTTTCTGCTGCCGCCATCGAAAGTGTTCGTGCCAATAACGTTGCGGGTAACAACTGGGACGGTGCACCCCGTCGCTGTGCTCAAGTAGAGCCGCGAGCGGCTTACTTTTTTGATGAACCCAGTTGGTCCGGGGTTGCAGATGAAGTGCGCGACAGCAGCGGCAACGGCTACGATGGTGTTGCTATCAACAGCACAACTACACAGGGTCTGCTATGCCGGGCGGCTGATTTATCTGCAACGGACACCTCGGACTATCTGAGCCTGGATTATCAAGCGCTCAACGGGGTACGTGATTTTTCTATAGGTTTCTGGGCCCGTACCGCCAATTCAGCCAACAAAGCGTTTGTTTCCGGAGCCCGTGCAGGACAGGCAAATGAGCTGATTTTCTGGTTTGGCAGCGCCACCCGCTTTCGCCCGCATATAGAAAACAATAATGGAGATGTTGTTGTACCCAATGTCTGGGATAACACCTGGCATCACTGGATGTGGGTGCGCAACGGTGCGTCAAACTGCATCTATCTCGATGGCACGCTCCGCGGCTGCGTTAACCTGATCACCAATTCCATAGACCTCGACCCCCAGGGCCTGGTGGTTGGTCAGGAGCAGGATTCTGTGGGTGGTCAGTTTGTGGCGTCACAGAGTGTGCGCGGGGAAATGGATGAGCTGCTGATTTTTGACCAGGCGCTCACTGCGTCTCAAGTCACTGACATCGTGGCTAACAATCTTGCGGGTTTGAGTTGGGACGGCAGTGCGCGTTCATGCCCCACGGTAGGTGCCAACACGTTGCAGGTGGTTCACGATGGCAGCGGTATCTACTGCAGCAGCGAGTTGATTGGCGTACGAGCGCTCGATCCATCAGGAGATGTGGTGACGGGTTACGCTACGTCAGTGACTCTGGATACAGGTAGCGGCAGAGGTAGCTGGGCGTTAGCTACGGGTGCCGGGACCTTAGTGGATGCAGTTGCTGATGATGGTCTTGCCACCTACAGCTTCAGCCCTGCTGATAATGGCGAAGCCTGGTTCTCTTTGAGCTATCCCGACGGCCCTGCGGCGCTCGATATTGACGTTTTCGAATCTGCGGATCCCAACGTCCGTGATACAGATGCCGAAGGCACACTGATCTTCTCTCCTACGGGTTTCACCGTCACCGCAAACCCGCTATCTAACCCACCGGTCAGTCCGGTGTCTGATCCTCTGTTCAGACAAACAGCAGGCACCGACTTTGATATTCATCTAACGGCTTTTGGTACCACAGAAGACGATCCTGTATGTGGCGTGATCGAAGACTATGAAGGTGTGCAGGCTGTGCAGATCTGGCAGGACCTGGTGGACCCGCTTGCAGGATCAGTGCGGGCGCTTGTTAATGCCAGCCCTGTGGGAGTAAATGCAGCTTCACCTGTGGCGCAGAATATTCTGTTCAGCGCAGGTCAGGCGGTTGTGTCAGCGAAGTACAAAGATGTCGGGCGACTGCGCCTGAATTTTCAAGCGGGCAGTCTGACTGGTGCAACGGATAGTTTTGTCAGTCCGCCTGCGGATCTTTCCATCAGGCGGATTGAAACGACTGCTGGTGTTGCCAACCCCGGCGCTGACAGTCTTGCAGGTGCAGGGTTTGTCGCTGCAGGTGAGCCTTTCCAGATAACTGTGGCCGCACTGGACGCTGAATCTGATCCAACACCTAACTATGGTAATGAGCTGGCCAGCGAGAGTATTCGGGTGTCCGCGGTTGACTGGTTGCTGCCCGCCGGGGGGCGTCTTGGTCCTGCAGACGACGGTGTGCTGACCAACGATGACAGTTTTTCCCCAGCGGCTCCGCTGGGTTACTTCCTCAACAGTGATATTGCCTTTGACGAGGTAGGCAGTATCACGCTGCAGGCCGAGGTTGGCGATGGCAGCTATATGGACACTGGCAACGTTGTGGGCGGGCTCGCAGGTCCAGTGGGACGCTTCTATCCGCATCATTTTGAGCTGCTTAACGCATCAGTGGATACCCAGTGTTCAGGGTTTGCTTATATGTCAGCGCCGTCCGTTTCACTCACCGCTGAGATCTATGCGCGAAATCAAAGTGGGCTCACAGTTGAAAATTATGATGCGGTGCTGTTCAGTAATGGGCTTGCACCGGTAGGTTTTGTCGCTGAGTTTCAGGATAACGGTATTGACCTGGGATCCCGTTTAACCGTTGCTACTGCGCAATGGCAGTCTGGTAGATATAATGTGTTAGACACTGGCGCTGCCTTTGAACGTCTGGGTGTCGCTGACGGCCCGTATGAGCTGATGGCAGTAGGTGTTTCAGTTAACGACACGACTGACACGCGCCAGCTTATCGGGTTGGACATGAATGCTCAGGCTTCAGGCTTTTGTGCGCTGGGTGCTACCTGTAATGCGCAACGCATTGGCACCCTCAGCGCATATTATGGGCGTATGGTGATTTTACCCAGCCAGGGCCCCGAAGATGAGGATCTGGATGTCCGTCTGCAGGCACAGGCTTTTCAAAATGGTGCATTTGCCGCGTTTGGACAGGACAGCTGCACAACTTATCAAGCATCACAACTGTCTTTAAGCAACTTCAGTGGCGATCTGCAGGCGGGTGAAACAGCTGTGCTGGGCGCGCCTGGCGCAACGCCACTGGTGGATGGGCAGGTTGATCCCAACAATCCTCTGTGGCTGTCTGCACCGGGTAGTGGTAACACGGGTGCCGTCGACGTTGAGTTACAGACACCTGCCTGGTTGCGTTACAACTGGTCGGGTGCCGGCGAGGTGAATCCGCGCGCGCAGCTCACGTTTGGAAGATATCGTGGTCATGATCGCATCATCATCTGGCAGCAGGATCCCTGAAGGGCTGTACTGCTTTCCTAGATACAGCGCCCGCCATCAATTTCCAGAGCCACACCTGTAATCAAACTGGCGCTATCACTGCATAAAAACACCGCTGCAGCACCCAGATCCGTTGGTGTGGAGAAACGTCCTAACGGGATGCTCTGCAAGAACGTGGCGCGTTGCTCTGGCGTGTCCTCACCCATGAATGTCGCCAGCAGCGGGGTCTCTCCTGCAACCGGGTTAAGTGCGTTGACGCGTATGTTAAACGGCGCAAGTTCAATGGCCATTGATTTGGTGGCGGTGATGACCCAGCCTTTAGATGCGTTGTACCAGGTGAGGTTGGGTCTTGGGCTTACCCCTGCGGTGGAGGCGATGTTCAGGATGACACCCCGCTGACGCTTCTTAAAGTTGGGCACAATGACCTTGCCACACACAAAAATAGACCGCATGTTAACGTCACTCAAACGTTGAAAGTCTTCTGCGCTAACGTCTTCCAATGCAGTAGGTGGCAGGCCGATGCCGGCATTGTTGACCACAATATCTACATCACCCGCATGACGCTGTAACAGATCTATCGCACTACGCATGGATGCTTCGTTGGTGACGTCTCCTTGCAGAGCAATGGCGCGGCTGCCCAGGCGGTTTGCAACCTCAGATGCTGCGGCAAGGTTCAGGTCAAGTAGTCCTACCGTTGCACCAGCAGCAATGAAACTTTCAGCAATGCCCGCGCCAAAGCCTGAGCCTGCGCCGGTGACGATGGCGACTTGGCCTTCTAACGCGTTCACGCCTGCGCACCGTGCAGCAGGTTGTGCAGGGCGATGGCCATGACTTTGGCTGAGTCGATCATATCCTGCACCTCAACATATTCGTCGGGTTGATGTGCGAGCGTCAGTATGCCCGGGCCGTAAGCAATGCAGTCGCTCAGTTTGCC
>CBDUMB010000282.1:0-4952 GCA_965368205.1 uncultured Pseudomonadaceae bacterium
CACCACAGGCTTGTGGCAAAGACTGCAAAGCATCAGCAGCAATGGCTTCACGCAGCGAGGTGAACTCGCTGCGCTTACCGGCATCAACTACACCGAGACCATCGCTGGTGACATACCCAAAAGACGTTGTGTCGTTGGTAACAAACGATAACCAGCGCATATCGACTCCTTAACAGGGTGGTTAGTCGAACATAATTACGCTACGCGCAATTTCGCCGGTTTCCAGTGCTGCCATACCTTCGTTAATGTCAGAAAGGGCGATGCGCTTGGAGACAAGGTCGTCCAGATGCAGCCGTCCCTGCAGGTAGAAATCCACAAACCGAGGCATATCTACGCGGAAGCGGTTCGATCCCATCATGGAACCCTGAATCTTTTTCTCAAAAAGGAAATCAACACCGTGCAGAGAAACCATGTCGCCAGGTGGGATCATGCCGATAACGGTAGCCGTGCCGCCGTTGCGCAACATCTGGAACGCCTGTTCAGCGGTGGATTTCAAGCCAATGGCTTCAAAAGAGTAATGTACGCCACCGCCGGTCATTTCAATAACCTTCTGCACCGCTTCGCCGTCACTGGCATCAACAACATCTGTTGCACCAAATTTACGTGCAAGGTCTAACTTCGAAGACACCATATCGACTGCAATAATACGCGCCGCGCCGGCGATGGCAGCGCCGTTGATACACGACAAACCGATACCACCACAGCCAATCACAGCAACGGTTGAACCCGGCTCTACCGCAGCGGTATGAATTACCGCGCCAACACCCGTGGTAACGCCACAGCCGATCAGCGCAGCGCGATCCATGGGCATGTCTTCGCGAATTTTCACCAGGGCATGTTCATGCACCAGCATCATTTCGGCAAATGAACCCAGTTGGGCAAATTGTGTCAGGGCGGTGTCAGCCTGATGTAGTCGCGGCGGCTCTTCTGCAGAACGGTTCACCTCTGGTTCCTGGCATAGAGACAGGTGACCGGTGAGGCACTGTTCACAGTGACCGCAGAACACAGACAGACAGGTAATGACATGATCGCCAGGCTTCACGTAGTGCACATCACTGCCGACCTGTTCAACGATACCCGCACTTTCATGACCTAAGATCATCGGCACCTGGCCTGGATACGTGCCATTAAAGAAATGCATGTCACTGTGGCAAATACCTGCCGCTTTGGTGCGAATCAGAACTTCCCGTGGCCCGGGTTTGGAAACTTCGACTTCTTCAATTTCCATGGGCACATTGACTTCACGAAATACGGCTGCTTTCACTGACTTCCCCTCAAACAAATATGGAATAAATAGCAGCCCAAGTGTGCCACACTTTTTTGCTCTAGCTAAGTTCTCCGGCAACGATTTCTTGTGCAATCTCAATCGCTGCCAGCAGACCCTGAGGATTGGCTATGCCCTGGCCGGCAATATCAAAGGCGGTGCCATGATCCACCGATGTGCGGACAAACGGGATGCCGAGAGTTGCCGTGGTTGAACTGTGGAAGTTGTGTACTTTGATCGCGATGTGGCCCTGATCATGATAAAGCGCCAGCACAACATCAAATTCACCGGCAATGGCGCGATTAAAAACGGAATCAGCAGGAATTGGCCCCGCAACCTGAATTCCCAGCTGCTGGGCATCTTCCACCGCAGGCGCAATCTCTTCAATTTCCTCGCGGCCTAAAAGCCCGCCTTCGCCACCGTGGGGGTTGAGCGCAGCAACCGCAATGCGGGGGGCGGCAATACCCCACTGAGCCAGGGTATCGGCAACCAGGCGCAGTTTTTCCAGCACGGTGGCACGGGTGACGTATCGGGCTGCTTCAATTAAAGATTTATGTGTCGACAAATGCGCTACGCGCAGACCCGGCGTCATCAACATGGTGGCGGTCCAGCTGGCACCGGACAGGCGCGACAGAATTTCCTGATGGCCAATGTCGTCAACATAACCCGCCGCATGAATGGCTTCTTTGTTGATCGGGCAGGTCACCATGGCTGCCACCTCATCGGCCAGGGCCGCAAGGGCCGCCCATTCAACAGACTCAACCGCAATCTTTCCGCAGGCGGCGTTGACCTTGCCAAACTCGAACGGCACAGGGACCGGCGCATCAACCTCATATAAACCCAGACTCTGTGTGAGTTCCTGCGCCGAATTAACTGTTTGTATCGACGGTAAGGTAACGCCTGCTGCCTGAGCACCTTTTTCCAGCGCCCAGCGGCTCCCCACCAGCAACCAGGGCACAGATGGCTGTGCTCCAGAGACTACTTTTGCGGCCACTTCCGGACCGATACCTGCCGGATCACCGAGCGTAATTGCAAGTGGCTTCATAATTGGGTCTCAATAAAGTACTGTATATATAAACAGTATCTGAACGATTGGGCGAGCAGAGAAGATGCAGACTTTACAGGATTTGATCACAACATTTCGCTTATACGGTGTGTGTGAACCCTGCCAGCGGGTAAAAGCGGTCGACCTGGCCGCACTGCTGCAAAAAGAGGGTAAAGACTATCCGGTTGACCGGATCAGGATGCGGCTATGGTGTACCCAATGTCGTGAACGCAGTCGCGCCATGCGCATTGTTTACGTAGGGCCGGAAGGTCGCACAGCAACCTTCCGGTATAGCCGCTAGCGACTATCTGCGTTAAAGGATTTCCGTAGATTCAAGCGTGAGACCAAAGCCACTGACACCCACGTATTCCACTTCGCGACCCGCTATCAGGCGAATTCGACTGATTCCCAGATCACGAATGATCTGCGCACCCACACCTACTTCAAGCCACTGGCTGCGACGCTCTTCTTCTTTCGATTGACCCGCCAGGTTTTCATGGGGCACACCCACAAATCCTGTACGCAGATAGATCAGCACACCGGCACCCAGCGACTGGATTCGATCAAGTGAAGCATCCAACAGATTCTTGTCGTGATCGGTCTGAGGACCAAAAACATCATCGATCAGCTTTTCCCGGTGAATTCGCACAGCAACAGAGGGCTCGCTTTTAATATCTCCAAATACCAGTGCCAGATGCTCCGCATCTTCGAACTTGGTGCGGTAGGCAAAAGCTGTTGCCGGCCCGATGCGGGTCTTAACTTCAAACTGATTGGTGCGCTCCACCAACTGCTCGCGGGTCTGGCGGTAGGCAATCAGGTCCGCGATGGCAATGAATTTGAGGTTGTGTTTGGCAGCAAACTCCACCAGCTGAGGCATCCGCTGCACGGTGCCATCATCATTGACCAGCTCAGCCAGCAGGCTGACGGGCTGCAAGCCGGCCAGCACAGACAGGTCTACTCCGGCTTCAGTGTGGCCTGAACGCACCAACACCCCGCCTTGACGGGCGACCAACGGGAAAATGTGACCCGGCCGCACAAAATCTGAAGCACTGACGTTACTGTTAGTCAAAGCCTGCACCGTTGCCGCACGCTCTTCTGCTGAAATGCCCGTGGTCAGACCCTGTTTGTAATCTATGGAGACTGTAAACGCGGTACTCATAGGCGCATCGTTGCGAGCAACCATCGGATCAAGGTGCAGCTTGGTGGCGTGATCTTCAAATAATGGCGCACACAAAATACCGCTGGTATGACGAATCATAAATGCCACCGATTCCGGCGTGGCTTTGCTCGCGGCCATGATCAGATCGCCTTCGTTTTCACGATCGTCATCATCAACCACCACCACCATTTCTCCGCGGCGAATGGCTTCTATGGCATCTTCTATGGAATCAAACTTCACGCCCGTGTCGCTCATGGGTATCTCTAAAGTGATGAAAATAGGGCGCGGGAGGTTAACACATTGACAAAAAAAGTTTCATTGACGTACAGAACCATCGGTGTATTTTTAATTTCAGTACGCGGCTAAGCCCGTACCTTAACCCGCTGGCGGCTTATGCCCCGGCGAAGAAACCCCCACGAGGCGATCGCGTTTTAAACCGATCAACACCTCGCAGCAGGAGGAAACATTATGTTTCATCGTTGTAATCGATGGTCCCCGCGCTACGCGTATGGCCACTCAGGCTCGCAAGAGCCAGTTCAATCCAATGTTTATCAGGCACGCGGCCGACGCGGCGGCCACCATGGCGGTGGCAGCTATTTTGGCGTGCGCAGACCCATCCGTTACCTGGCTTATCAGCTGGACCTGGATGATGCCCAGACCCGCAAGATCGCAGCTGTTCTGGACCGTCTGAAGGTGGAGAGAGAGCAGGCAAAACTGGATGAAGCGCGCACCGTCATCGAGGTGGCCAGCTTAGTGACTCAACCGGAACTCAGTGTTGAGCGACTCAAAGAGGCGCTAGCGCCACGGGTCACCAGCGCCGAACATCTGCAGATAGCCGTGGCTAAAGCGATGCATGACATTGTTTGTGAGCTTGATCCGGAACAGCGGGAAGACTTTGCTTACCTGTTGAATTCAAAGGCTTTTGTGCTGTAATCCAGGTCGTAAGCTGACTCAACTCGATGTTTGACAGTTGAGTCAGCATCCTGATCAATCTTCAATAGCCACTTCATCCGCCACTGAAGATGTACTGCTGAACACATCCCAACGAGCAGAGACAACATCGCCCACGGCCAGCAGGTTAAAAAACTCATTCTGGCTCAAAACGTTATCATCATCATCTTCGAATGCAGTAATGCCATCCTGCACCGAAATTGTCACACCTTGAATATCGAAGCTGCTGTTAGCTTCGTTGATTGTTGAAACCAGGCCTCTAAGTCGAGCACGGTCTTCAGGATCCACGCGTTCGAGGCTGGTGGCCACCACAACAGAGCCGTCCAGATAACCGCGAATCTCAACTTCGTCCCCTATACCCAGGTCAACAAGTCCAAAGGGATCCACGGCTGCACTGCTGTCGTCTTCCAGCTCTGTAAGAGCTCTGATCTGAAAGGTGATACCCAATACTGAAACGGTTTGTGCAACGATGTCTATTGACTCGATATTGCCTTCAGTACGAATTGTGCCCGTCGGTTGCAGGGTGATTTCCT
>CBDUMB010000283.1:0-4922 GCA_965368205.1 uncultured Pseudomonadaceae bacterium
CGAGCGCCATCAGGAGTGTGATTGAAAGTTGGTTACCCATCAGTCTGCACTCGTCCTCTGTTCTGGATGTCTTTGCGCCGCTGGGCAACTTTTTCCGCGCGTACCTGGCTTTTCGAATGCGCGCGGCTGGCGGTGTCTTCCAGTTCCAGGCCTTCGCCCAGGGTTGCAGCCCAGCCGGCGTCCATGATCCGACGGATTTCACCGCGAGTGACTGGGTCGGTGCTGACGATATCCCGTGCCAGGGCTTCACAGGTGGGCAGTAATTCTTCGGCGGGCACAACGCGATTCACCAGCCCCCAGGCGCAGGCTGTTTCGGCATCGAGATAATTGCCGGTCAGGCTTAATTCTTTGGCGCGGTTGATGCCGATCAAACGAGGCAACCGTTGGGACAGCCCCCAGCCGGGAACAACCCCTACTCTTGCGTGGGTATCTGCGAAGCGGGCACTGGGGCTTGCGATGAGGAAGTCGCACATCAGTGCGATTTCGAAGCCGCCGGTGATGGCAAAGCCATTCACGGCGCCGATAACGGGCTTGCTCAGTGCGCCGATGGCATCGCTCAGATCGCGGCTCGAGACCGCTGCATCAGCGGGTTTTTCACCCCCCAGTTCTTTCAGATCCAGCCCTACGGTAAAGGCTCGGCCTGCCCCTGTGAGGATGATCACTTGCACATCCGGGTCAGCTTCCAGCTGATCAAAGGCGTCGGCAATAGCATTACGCAGGGCCATGGACAGGGCATTTAAGGCGTCGGGACGATTGAGCGTAACTATCGCAACACCTTCCCGCTTGTTGATCAGAACCAGTTCGTCACTCATTTATCCATCTCTCGTGTGCCATCAGAAGCCATCCAGTCTAGCAGTCCGGTGGGCTGTACGCTCGATTCAACGGTAACATCAGACCTGCGCAAAGCCTCGATTCTGTATCGATAAACCGCTAGCATCGTGGTCAGTTATCAATGAGGTAGAACCGTGCGGTTAGCGGATTATGTGGTCAGTTACAGTCTGCAGATTAACAATCGTTGTCTGCGCTATCTGGCGGAGTGCGACATCCGTGACGGCGCCTCCCTGGTGCCCGAAGGAGGTGACGAACTACCCACCGAAGGCCATATGGTGTACGCCGAAAGCCTGCTGACCCGGGACAGCAGACGTCTGGCCAGTATGTGGACGCTGATGAAGCCCGGCTGGGCGGATACCAGCGCAGAAGTGGCCAGTCATGTGAAAACTCTGAAAAAGGCTGCCAGTGGATTGGCGGATGGCTCATCGGGACACCGTCTGGCCATGCGTTTAGCCAGTGTTGCCAGCGAAGACCATGAGGCACAGGCGATACTGACCATAGCGCGTAAGCTGCGTACAGAAAAACCCTTCAGCTGGGATATGCTGAACGAGTTGTTTGCCCAGGACAGTCACTTCTGGCGCGAATCTGCTGAATTTCGCCAATTGCATGATGATGCGCTCTGTCAGCGCGTGGCGCGCAGTTACAGGAAAAGCTATCGCCTTGCCAACAACTGTTTCGCGGATGGGAAAAATCTATTCCCCAAGCAGAGCGAAAGCCTGCATCGCCGAGTGCAATTGTGTGCTCACCAATTGGAACTATTGCGCCCCGGACTGTCTGACAAGGGTAAGAGCCAGCTGTGGTACTTACTGAAGATGTCCGATACCCTGCGCACGCGCAGCGGGCTGCTGAAATTGCACCTTGAGGCGCAACAGGCAGCCTCAAACGACAAAACAGTTGAGCAGAAAACCCTCGATATCGTGTTGTTACATATCGATCGGCAGATAGAGAAAATGGACAAGCGTATGCTGCGTCTGGCGAGCGACTGTTTCAGCGTCAAACCCAAGCGTTTAGCAGGCTGGGTAGAAGACGCCGTTGATCGCCTTGGGTTACGGGACGTCAGTCTGATGCAGACCGGTCTCATGCAAACAGGTCAAGGTGGTGGGGTTCGCGACCCGGACGGCTCAGCAGATACAACAACAGGGAAGGATTATGTCTGAATCAGGATTGCTGCATCGCTGGCTTGCCAGGCTTGTCGTCATCACCTGTGCGGCAGTTGCGATCCAGGTCAGTGCGGATGACTATTCCGCGGGTTGGGGCCCGGCGCTGGGTGCTCAAATGCCGCCTATAGCTGCACCAGATCAGGCTGGGGTCGAGCGTAGTCTGGCGGATCTATCTGGTGACCAGGGCTTGTTGCTGTTTTTAAGCCGTTCGGCTGACTGGTGACCCTTCTGTAAACACCAGTTGGTTCAACTGGCAGAATGGCAGGAAAAATTTGCCGAATTAGGGGTCAATGTGGCCGCCATGACTTACGATAGCCAGGAGATTCTGGCTGGTTTTCACAGCAGCGAGAATCTCAGCTATCCGCTGCTACAGGACCAGGCCGCAAAATATGTGTTGGCTTTAGGCATTCTCAATGAAGATTACGCACCCGGACATCGCGCATATGGCATACCGCACCCAGGCATCATTTTTGTTGGTGCTGACGGCACAGTGAAAGCAAAATATGCCGTACCCGGGTATCGACGAAGACCGCCCTTTGACATGTTATACGCAGATGTTGAGGCGCTAAGTAAATAGTTCAATACACCGTGCAGTTCTCCATGGGGTGAATTGTATCGGTCAGCAAATACCATGAAGTTAAAATCCTTTCCGACCGCTGCCATTCTCCTGTGCTTGACGACTACGTTAAGCGGGTGCAGTGCCCTGGTGGGTTCTTTTACCCAGAGTTTTGCAGAAGATTTATCTGCAGCTATTCTGAACAATGAAGATCTTGCGATGGTGCGCGATGGCGCGCCGTCTTACCTGATTCTGGTGGACTCACTGGTGGCGCGATCCCCGCAGGATCCCTTTATGTTGCAGCAATCAGCAAAATTACATTCGGCCTATGCTGCAGCATTTGTCAGCGACGAGGCCCGAGCGCAGTTGCTGCACAATAAGGCTAAAGACCAGGCGTTGGCGTCAGCATGTTACGGGCTGAAAGACGCGTGTAACTTGGATAGCCGTCCGTTTGCAGAGTTCAATGCCTGGCTGGCGCGTCAGAAGGCGGCACAGGTGCCACGGATGTACGATTTGGGCACAACCTGGGCAAGCTGGATACAGGCCAACAGCGATGATTTCAGTGCGATTGCTGAATTGGCCAGGGTAAAAGCGCTGATGACACGCACGGCAGAACTTAACCCCGATTATGACAGTGGTGGTGTGTACCTTTATCTGGGCGTTTTTGAAACATTGTTTCCCCCGGCGATGGGCGGTAAGCCTGAGGTTGGTAAAGCACATTTCGAACAGGCTATTGAACGCTCTGGGGGTACCAATCTACTGGCTAAAGTGATGTACGCAGAGCAGTACGCACGCCTCGTGTTTGATCGCGAGCTGCACGACAGGTTGTTGACCGAGGTGATCGAAGCGCCTGCGCGCGCACCGGGTCTTACATTGATGAATACCGTGGCCAAAGAACAGGCCCGGCAACTATTGGATTCAGCAGATGATTATTTTTAGACGTATTTTTGCCTTTCTTGCTTTGAGTCTTGCCCTGTTGTGGGCCCCCTATGGGACCGCGGCCACACTCAAAATTGCCACGCTGTCGCCAGAAGGGTCAAGCTGGATGAAGCTCCTGCGCCAGCATGGCAAAGCCATTGAACAGCGCACCGATGGTGCGGTGAAAATGAAGTTTTATCCTGGCGGCGTGATGGGTGATGACAAAGCCGTGTTACGTAAAATGCGCGTTGGACAGCTGCATGGTGCGGTACTGACCTCCGGTGGCCTGGTACAGAATTATCCTGATATTGCGTTATACAACCTGCCGCTGATGTTCCGCAGTGACGCGGAGATTGATCACGTTCGCGCCAACCTCGATGAACAGCTGATGGCGGGTTTGCGGGAGAATAAATTTGTAGGTTTCGGTTTTGCCGAAGTTGGTTTTGCTTATCCCATGAGCCAGCAGCCTACCCAGAGTGTCGCACAGATGCAGGCAAGCAAAGTCTGGACGCCAGATAACGATATTGGTTCGTTGCGCGCGTTTGAAGCGTTTGATATTTCGCCTATACCGCTGCCAATAGCTGATGTGCTGGCAGGTTTGCAGACGGGTTTAATTAACAGCATCGCGTCGCCACCGATCGGTACCATCGCGCTGCAGTGGCATACTCAGGTTCAGTACGGACTTGATTTGCCGATATTGTATGTTTACGGGTTAGCCGCGATGGCAGAAAAACCCTTTAACCGGCTGACACCGGAACAGCAGGTGATTGTTGAGGAAGAGCTGCGCGCAGCCGTGCATAGCGCGGACCAGGCAGCCCGACGTGATCACGTAAGCGCCAAGCAGGCTTTGGCAAAACAGGGTATCAACTGGGCTGCCCCGAATGAGGCACAGATGCAGGAGTGGTTGAGTCTGGCTGCTGAGGCGACGGACCGTCTTGTTGAAACGGGTTATGTCTCCACGGAAATGTACAACAAAACCGTGGCGTTGCTGGAAGAGTTCCGCAAGTCAGGTGGTTAAGACTGCCTTACGGCTGATTCATCACGCCGAAGAAGCGTTGTTAGCTCTGCTGCTGACCGCGATGATCCTGTTGTCTGCGTCCCAGGTTGTGCTGAGAAATTTCTTCGACAGCGGTTTGTATTGGGGTGATAGCGCTGTGCGCGTTGTGGTGTTATGGGTTGCCATGTTGGGCGCCATGATCGCCTCGCGACGTAATGAACACATTCGTATAGATATCGCCAGTCGCTTCGTATCACCGCAATTCAAACCCTACATGAGTCGCTTTGTCAGCGCCTTCACCTGTCTGGTTCTACTGATTTTTGCCTGGTACAGCATTGAGTTTGTACGTTACGAATTTGAAGATGGCACCATCGCCTTTGGTGTTGTGCCGGCCTGGCTCTGCGAAATTATCATGCCTATTGGTGCTGCTGTGATGGCGTTACGCTATGCCATCCTCACC
>CBDUMB010000284.1:0-4917 GCA_965368205.1 uncultured Pseudomonadaceae bacterium
TGCGATGTTTTTTGTCACGGGTTTGTCTTCTTCCCGCACGTTGATGGCACGTATATCTCCGCCGCAAATGGCCACACAGTTTTTTGGTCTGTTTGCCTTATCCGGTACAGTGACCGCATTTCTGGCGCCTTTGATGGTGGCAACCACAACGGATTTCTTCCAGTCTCAGCGCGCGGGTTTTGCCTCGCTGGCGATTCTGATGATCATTGGTGCAGTGCTGTTGCTGAAAGTTCGGGAAGAACAGGCAACGGTGGCCGGCAGCGGTTAGTGCTGCCGGCTCAGTTCGCGGTGATCAGTCGCGAATGGTGACCGGTAGTTCACGGATACCGTTGATGAAACTCGATTTCAGATAAACCGGCTGGCCGGTGACCTCTATATGATCGAATCGTTTCATGATCTCTTCCCACAACACACGCAGCTGCATCTCGCCAAGGCGATTACCTACACAACGGTGAATGCCAAAGCCAAAAGAAACATGTTTGCGTGGATTGCTGCGATCGATAATGAACTCATCCGGGTTTTCTATGGCGTCACCATCTCTGTTTCCGGACAGATACCACATGACAACACGATCACCTTCTTTAATCTGCTTGCCACCGAGTTCGGTGTCGGTCAGAGCGGTTCTGGCCATGTGTGCAACCGGTGATTGCCAACGGATGATTTCAGGCACCATGGTATTGATCAGATTATGGTCTGCGCGCAGTTTGTTGTACTGCTCGGGAAACTGATTAAGCGCAAGGACACCGCCACTGATGGAGTTACGCGTGGTGTCATTGCCACCAACGATAAGCAGCAGAATGTTGCCGAGGTATTCGTTTGGTGGCATATCACGTGTGGCTTCGCCATGCACGAGCATGGAGATTAAGTCGTCGCCGGGCTCATTTTGCGCCAGACGCTCCTGCCAGACGGCTGCAAAATACTCGTAACATTTCCACAGCTCGCCAAAGCCCTCTTCGATGGTGGCAAAAAATTCTGGATTACCCAGATTCTGCACCGCATCAGACCAGTAAATGAGTTTATGCCGGTCTTCCTGGGGCACGTTGAACAAAGTGGCCAGCATCTGTCCGGTGAGTTCTACAGAGACTTCTTTCACCCAGTTGAATTCTTTGTTGCGTGGGAGGTTGTCTAAAATGGCGCAGGCGCGTTTGCGAATCAGATCTTCCAGGCCCGCAAGTTTTGACGGGGTAAACATAGGCGCAACAACTTTGCGTTGTTGATCGTGTTTTGGTGGGTCCTCCTGAATGAACATCGGCAGATCAAAATCATCAGCACCTTCAGGCTGTGCAACACCACCCAGAGAGATACCGCCTTTGCGAAAATCTGAAGAAAACAGGTTGTGATGACTGTCGACATACATGATGTCTTCAAATTTGGTCACGGACCAATAGGGTCCAAATTGACTGACTTCAGTGTAATGCACGGGGTCTTCTTCGCGCAGGCGGGCGAAGTAGGGCATTTGTCTGGCATCTTCAAACAGGTCGGGGTGGCCCGGATTTAGTTCGCTAAGGGGTATGGTTGTCGGGTCGACGGAGGTGTCGATGGCCCACTCGGCCAGCAGTTCTTCATTTGATCGGGTAAAAATGTCGCCGCGGTTGGCGCGAGGGTTGTTGCTGTCCACTTCGCTCATGATGTCACCGTTTGGGTTTAAAACCTGAGTATAAACACTGACATGAATGTTGGTAGTGCCCTAACTCACGAAATGATGTCTACGATCGCGGCGGTTTCGACGCTCGCCGTTGAGCATCTGACGCGCAGGCAGACCGTTATCGGTATCTCTGCGCATCTCCTCGCGGCGATCAGACATGTGTTTGTAGCGGCAACGGCATTGAGCGGGCTGGTCACAACCGCCCAGCGGTAGCTGAGGGGCGTGAGCGGCTAAAAATTTCTTACCGGTAATTCGCTGCGCGGCTTCACAGCAATCACTGCGGCTGTAGATAGAGACCGCCTGAAAAGACTGTGGTGATTTTCTAGAGGTTACTGGATCCTGTTGACGTTGATGGGTACGTCGGGTGTTGTCCTTTTTACTGGTGTCGAATAATTTTTTCATCCAACTGTTCATGACTTCCAATTCCGATTCTTAACTGCTTGGTGCTTCGGCCGCTTTTAGTCTCCTGCTTAGCCTGTGCTGATCGCTCGGCGCTTGAGTCTGTCTTAAGCCGCAAAAAATGAGTTTGGAGACGCTTAAGAATGAGCGTACGCGACTACGTACAGGCTAAGCAAGTTTTCATGATCGTAACATAGTGTAATTACACTAGGTCTAAGCCTTAATGAAAACGATGTAAAATTTCCCTGCTTTCGCGCCATCCATAGCGGACTGCCTTCACGGTAACCCTGCTTAACTCACTGTTTCTGATGTTGACGGGTTGTGTATATAAATGCCAGTTGGGGCTACTACTTAGTCGGTATCCGATGGATGCGTCGTTCTCGCTGGTCAAGATCAGCATACCGTTTTTGATGATAATGGAGGGTGGTGGTGTCTGTGGCAGCGCGCCGTCCTGCAGATACATAGCACGCAGTTCTGCTTCCGGTATAGCGCCTGTATCGCCGACTTCTGCAAGGAAAGCATCTAAGGCGGTGCGCATATCCCTCAATATTGTCTGATGGTCAGCTGAGCTCGCCAGATTAGTCAGTTCATGCGGGTCAGCCACAATATCGTAAAGCTGCTCCGTACCGGCGGGCTCAAACCAGCGGGATTGCACGGCTGGCAATGTGCCTGCCTGCCAGACGTTTCGCCAGACTCGCACCATATCCAGATTATCCCGATAGTTCAGCGGATGTCCGCCGGCAACATCGGGGTACCAGCTTCTTATGTATTTGTATCGGTCGCTGCGAATGCTGCGCTGCCGGTCCATGATCTCATCGATACGATCGCGTGATGCATAAACGTAGGTTCGGTTCGAAGTCAGAAAGTTTTCACCGTGCAGATAAGCGGGTGTTGTCACTCCGGCAAACGCCAGCAGTGTCGGGGCGAGGTCAACAAAACTCACCAGGCGGTGATCGACGGTGTTGTTTCTGGTTGGGGTTTCCTTCGTTGTTGTGGCGGCGAGCGCCGCAGGCACGTGCAGAATCAAAGGTACCTTTGTGCCAGAATCAAACAATTCTCGCTTTGCGCGCGGCAGGCCATCGCCGTGATCGGTGGTCCAGACAATCAGTGTGTCGTTTTTCAAGCCGTCTGCTTCAAGCGCGGCAAGAATTTCTCCTACCCGCTTGTCCATAGCGTGAATGTTGTCGTAGTGGCGCGCCATGTCAGCGCGCACTTCAGGTAAATCCGGATAGTAGGGTGGCAACACCACCTCGGCTGGATCAGTGATGGCAGGTGCAACAAGGCCGCGTGCCTGGCGCATCTTCTGGGTTGCTGCGTGGGCCGGGCTGTGGGCCGGGCCAGTGGCCTGCATCACGCCGCTTTCGTGGGTCTCCAGAAAGTTGATCAGCGCAAAAAAGGGTTGTCCGGGCGCACGATTACGCCAGGCGGTCGGCACCGCGCCGTCTTCGTCCCATATTGTAAATGGACCACTGCCGGCGTAGACGCTGCTGAACTGATAATCCAGTTTCTGATCGGTGTAGGTGTAGTAGCCGGCGGCCCGCAGTAGTTCTGGAAAAGCTCTTACGCCTGCAGCAGGTTGTGCAAGATAAGGTCCCAGAGGACCGGTTGTGGTGCGCATGTGCTGGCCACCAAAACTGATCTGGTGCTGACCGGTAATCAGCGCCGCGCGACTAGGGGCACAAACGCCTGCGGTTGTGAACACATTGGTATAGCGGGTGCCCTGGGCGGCAAGCTGATCAATGTTCGGTGTCTTGGCCAGCGCATCACCAAAACTGCCGATGCGTGGGCTGAGGTCTTCTGCGACCAGGAGCAGAATATTCGGTTGGGAAGGGATAGCACTGTCTGTTTCTGTGTCAGCCTGGATGGATGCACTGACGAAAAAAACCGTGCACAAAAAGGTGAAGATAAAACCTTTTTTCACAGGTACATGACCGACAATAACCACGTCAATGTGATCCACATGAGAATAGTCAAAGGCACGCCCACTTTGACAAATTCGCGGAAGGTATAGTTGCCGGCACTCATCACCAGTAAGTTTGTCTTGTAAGCCATCGGTGTTGCGTAGCTCATGTTAGCCCCAAACAGAACTGCCAGCACAAAAGGTTCTGCAGGCAGTTGTAGTGCCTGAGCAATACCGACAGCGATAGGTGTGCCGATCACCGCCGCGGCATTGTTGGAGACGATGTTGGTTAAAACCGCCAGCAGTAACATCAGAGCCGAGAGCACAACAATCGGCGGGGAACCTGCTGTCACGTACAGAAATACTTCAGTCAGATAAACCGTGGCACCGGTAACCTGTAGTGCCATCCCCAGTGCCAGACTTGCAGCAACTACAAAATAAACGGATGGGCTGATCGCGCGCAGCGACTCACCAATGGATAGACAGCGTGTTAACAGCATTGCTGCGCAACCGGCGACCGCGGCGATGGCGATGGGCATGATGCCCAGGGCGGCTATGGCGACAACAGTTGCCAGAATGCCCAGAGCCAGCGGTGCGCGGGCTGAACTGGGCAGGTCAATACTGCTGTCCAACACCATAAACTCAGTGGACCGTTTCAGCAGGCTGAGCTGTTCCTTGGGCCCCTGTACCAGCAACACGTCGCCAGGCTGGAGAATAACTTCGTGAATTTCCTCCGTGGCACGCCACACATCTTTGCCGGCGCGATGTAATGCAAGTACCGCAAGCTGGTAACGATCGAGAAAGCGTGCATAACTCAGGTTGGCCCGGTCGAGGCTTGATCCTTGCACGACGGCAATTTCAGCCAGGGTCTGATTCTCTCCAGCCAGCGGATGCTCGTCGTCTACTCGTGTATCGCCAGAGTACAATTCAGCTTTCAGCGCTTCTTCGAACTTCTTCAGGTTGCTGGGTGTGT
>CBDUMB010000285.1:0-4916 GCA_965368205.1 uncultured Pseudomonadaceae bacterium
GGGTATGCAGGATTCCAATTCCGATCAGGTGCAGTTTTTCTTAACGCCAAAACATCCTTGTTCCTATCTGGATCGCAATAACGCGCAGACCCTGTTTTTTGATCCGCGCGAAGTCGTCTCACCGCAGATTTACCAGAACCTCACGGACCAGGGTTTCCGCCGCAGCGGGAGTCACCTCTACCGGCCACATTGTGGCAGTTGCCGGGCCTGTGTGCCGACCCGCGTACCGGTTGAGCAGTTTACGCCAAGACGCTCGCAGAAACGGGTTTTGAAGAAGAACAGCGATCTGCACGTGCGCCTTGAAGCCGCGACATTCAGCAAACGTCACTATCATCTGTATGAACGCTACATCAGCCTGAGACACACCGATGGTGACATGTATCCAGCCAGCGAAGATCAATACCGCTCATTCCTCCTGAGCCCCTGGAGTAACAGCCTCTTTGTCTGCCTGTATGACGGTGAGCGGCTCTTGAGTGTAGCGGTCACAGATGAACAGCCGCGTGGACTATCTGCTATTTATACTTTTTTTGAACCTAATGAAGAGGCGCGCAGCCTGGGTGTGCTGAGCATTCTGAAACAGATAGAGCTGTGTCAGGAGCTTGGCCTGCCCTATCTGTATCTGGGGTACTGGATCAAAGATTGCGACAAGATGAACTATAAAACTCAGTACCGGCCAACGGAATTGTTTGTTAACAATCGCTGGGTGCTGATGACCTGAATCATGGAGGGGGCTGTGCGAGTATCCGTTCGGATACTCGCGTGGAACTTCGCTCGCAAAAGCGAGCCAAGTTCCACACTTTGCCTTTGTGCACGCATTGGGGCAGAATGCGCGCCTTCAAAAACTAGAAGGCCTGTGACACTGCATGTCAAAAGAAGAACAGATTGAAATGGACGGCACCGTCGTTGACACCCTACCGAACACGATGTTCAGGGTAGAGTTGGACAATGGCCATGTGGTGACGGCCCATATTTCCGGCAAGATGCGTAAGAACTACATTCGCATCCTAACCGGAGACAAGGTTAAAGTAGAACTAACCCCTTACGATCTAAGCAAGGGGCGCATCACTTTCCGTATGTAAACCTTCAAGCAGGCCTTGGTTGCCTGCTCGCTGAAAGAGCGCTGGACGCTCAGGCCTCAATCGGGCTGAGTATTTCCAGCGCAATGTCATTGTCTTCCACAGTAATTCTTACCGTTCCACCACCCTTTGAAAGGTCGCCAAACAGGAGATCTTCAGCCAGCTTGCGTTTAATTTTGTCCTGGATCAGACGCTGCATGGGTCGTGCCCCCATTTTTTCGTCGTAACCCTCGCGCGCCAGCCACTCCAGAGCTTCATCTTCGACTTCCAAAGTGACGCGCTTGTCGTCGAGTTGCGCCTGGAGTTCGGTCAGGAACTTATCTGCAACAGTTTTCACGACTTCCAGCGGTAGCGCACCAAATTGCACAATGGCGTCCAGGCGGTTGCGGAATTCCGGCGTGAACATGCGTTTGATCACTTCCATGCCGTCGGTGGTGTTGTCCTGCTCGACAAAACCGATGGATGAACGATCCATTTCCTGAGCGCCCGCGTTTGTCGTCATGACCAGAACAACGTTGCGGAAATCAGCTTTGCGACCATTGTTGTCCGTTAATGTGCCGTGATCCATGACCTGTAACAGAAGGTTGAATACCTCTGGATGCGCTTTTTCGATTTCATCCAGTAATACAACGCTGTGCGGATGTTTGGTGACGGCTTCGGTGAGCAGGCCACCCTGGTCAAAACCAACATATCCGGGTGGTGCGCCAATCAGGCGAGACACCGTATGACGTTCCATGTACTCCGACATGTCGTAACGCAGTAGCTCAACACCCATGATGTTGGCCAGCTGGCGGGACACTTCCGTTTTACCGACGCCAGTTGGGCCTGCAAAGAGGAAACAACCGGTAGGTTTGTCGCCGGCTTTCAGGCCAGCGCGGGACATTTTGATCGCCGTTGCCAGTTGATCAATGGCTTCGTCCTGGCCGAATACAACCATTTTGAGTTTTTCGTCGAGGTCTTTCAGCGCCTGTTTGTCTGAAGTAGTCACCTGGGCGGACGGGATACGTGCAATTTTAGCAACCACTTGTTCGACGTCGCTTGCGCCAATACTTTTCTTGCGTTTGCTGGGTGGCAGCAACTGCTGGGCAGCGCCGGCTTCATCAATCACGTCGATGGCTTTGTCAGGCATGAAACGATCATTAATATACTTTGCGGCCAGCTCACTGGCGGTGCGCAGGGCTTTATCGGTGAAGCGCACACTGTAGTGATCTTCGAAACGGGACTTCAGGCCTTTCAAGATGCGGTAGGTATCTTCCACGTCTGGCTCGTTCACATCGATTTTCTGAAAGCGACGCGACAGTGCGCGGTCTTTGTCGAAGATGCCGCGATATTCCTGATAGGTTGTTGAACCCATACATTTGATCTGACCAGAGGTCAGCAACGGCTTGAGCAGGTTTGATGCGTCCATGACGCCACCCGAAGCAGCGCCAGCGCCGATAATAGTGTGTATTTCGTCAATGAAAAGGATCGAGCGTTCTTCTTTTTTCAGCTCGGCTAAGACCGCTGTGAAGCGTTTTTCAAAATCGCCTCGATATTTGGTGCCGGCTAACAGCGCGCCAAGGTCGAGAGAGTAGATTTGTGCATCAGCCACTACCTCAGGAACTTCGCCGTCGACAATACGTTTGGCCAGACCCTCAGCAATCGCGGTTTTACCCACGCCTGATTCGCCTACCAGCAGAGGATTGTTTTTGCGTCTTCGGCACAACACCTGGATAACACGCTCCAGTTCATCGTTGCGACCAATCAATGGGTCAATGCGCCCTGCTCTGGCTTCTTCATTCAAATGGGTTGCAAATGAAGCCAGTGCGCTCTGGCCGCTGCCTTCCGCCCCACCTTCCTCTTCACCAGCAGGCATATCCTCGCTGCTGCCTTCTTCGCCCGGCACTTTGCTGATGCCGTGAGAGATGTAATTCACGACATCAATGCGGGCAATATTCTGCTGTTTAAGGAAGTAAACGGCCTGACTTTCCTGTTCGCTGAAAATGGCTACCAGGACGTTGGCCCCTGTCACTTCTTTGCGTCCGGAGCTCTGTACGTGGAAAACCGCTCGTTGCAGGACTCGCTGGAAACCAAGCGTTGGCTGGGTTTCACGATCATTGTCCCCGGCGGGAATCAGCGGCGTGGTTGAATCGATGTACTGGTCCAGATCGGTGCGCAATTTGTCGAGATCCGCGCCGATCTTGCGTAAAACATCGATAGCGATATCGTTGTCTAGTAACGCCAGCAGCAGATGTTCGACGGTCATGAACTCATGACGTTTACTTTTTGCGACACGAAAGGCTTCGTTCAGCGTCGTTTCTAAATCTTTGCTTAACATGGAACTCGCTTTTAGTTGGTGCCTAGTCGGTCATCTCGACTGTGGATATTAAAGGGTGATTGTTTTCCTGAGCGTATAGATTGACTTGCTCAGATTTAGTTTCCGCGATATCTCGAGGAAATATGCCTACGGTGGCTGCGCCCTCGGTGTGCACAGTCAGCATGATTTGGGTCGCTTTTTCTCTGTTCATCGCAAAAAACTGCTCCAGAATGTGTACCACAAACTCCATCGGTGTGTAGTCGTCGTTGTGCAATAAGACCTTGTACATCGGCGGTCGTTTTAACTCGGGCTTGGAGGTGGCGGTAGCCAGCCCCTGGTCTCGGTCCTGATCGGTGCCGTCGCCGCCTTCATCGTCGCTCGAGGACATTTGCCCGCTGCCCTGGGCCCAGCTTCGCTGGTACCACCAGTGTCCGGGACCGTGATTTCGCACTGTCATATTAAGGTTAGTCCATCCTTACGCTTTATAGTTCTTTCTATTTAACTTTGCTGCAGTGTCTTTATCCGGACCCTGGCATGCGCCCGGGTGCATATGGTTGACGGATATACAAACCCGTGCAGCTATTTGCGTAAACATCATAACCGTTCTTTATCTAGAGTGTCTTTCGCTTTGAACCGATGTTCCGACAAGAACTTAAATGGGGTGAAATCGGGCTATTTCAAGGGTGCGCTGGCCCCTTCACAGTGATTTCCGCCTGCCGCAAACACCTTGACTCTATTGAAGTTTTTGACCAAAGTCCGGCAGTGAGGGGGGTTCGGCAGTATCTCTGCCGACACTCAAGTGAGAGTCAGAACCGGTTGGTGCGTGAAAACGCACAATGATGAGTACCTGTGCAAATCAGGCTCGGCAGGTTCTGATGCAGTAACTGCTTGGGAGGGCAGTCGTCATGGCAATTGGTAAGGTAAAGTGGTTCAACAACGCCAAAGGGTACGGATTTGTACTACCGGACAGTGGTGGTGAAGATCTCTTCATACACTACTCTGCGATTCAGATGGACGGCTATAAAACGCTGAAAGCTGGGCAGGAAATTCAGTTCGAAGTTGTTGAAGGCCCCAAAGGGCTCCACGCGGTAAATATCCAGGATGTAGAAGGCCACGCGTCGGCAAACGGCGAAGTGGGCGGCGTTTCGGTAGATTTTGATCTCGACAATGGTGGTTCTGAAGAGCTGTCTAACGGTGCTGATGAAGCTGCAGTTGGTACCCCGGGTGCCTCATCTGGTTAGAGCTCCCGGTTAAGCAATCAGGGATCTGTGCGCCACTGTTGGGCGCGTGTATGGTCTGCTTCAGCAGATTCAACCCAGTGCGTGCCCTTTTCGGTCTGCTCCCGTTTCCAGAAAACGGCCCTGGTCTTAAGATAATCCATGACAAATTCGGCGGCCGCAAAGGCCGTATCCCGATGTGCTGACGCCACGGCTACAAAAACGATCTGTTCAGTGGGTGCAAGCGTGCCAACGCGATGCACCACGCAGACATCCAGCAATGGCCAGCGTGCCTCAGCCTGATCAATGATTTTGTGAATACTGCGT
>CBDUMB010000286.1:0-4901 GCA_965368205.1 uncultured Pseudomonadaceae bacterium
CTTAGATGGCACGGGTACCAGCCATTTTGCGACTGGGGTGCCGTTTTTTGAGCATATGCTGACGCAGATCGCGCGGCATGGTCTGATTGATATGCACATTGAAGCCAATGGCGACCTGGAAATTGATGCCCACCACACGGTTGAAGACGTGGGTATTGTGCTCGGGCAGGCGTTTGCCCAGGCGCTGTCTGACAAGTCGGGTATCTATCGTTACGGACACGCCTATGTGCCGCTTGATGAAGCGCTGTCTCGGGTTGTTGTCGACTTATCCGGCCGGCCGGGTCTGTTCTACAACGTTGACTATACCCGCGCGCGTATTGGTGATTTTGACGTTGATTTGCTGCGCGAATTTTTCCAGGGCTTTGTTAACCACGCCATGGTGTCGCTGCATCTGGATAATCTCAAAGGGCTGAATGCTCACCACCAGGCAGAAACCCTGTTCAAAGCATTTGGTCGTGCTCTGCGCATGGCGGTGACACCTGACCCACGCATGAGTGGCATCGTGCCGTCTACCAAAGGTAGCCTCTGACCCATGTTACTGATCCCTGCGATTGACCTGAAAGAAGGCCAGTGTGTGCGCTTGCGCCAGGGGCGGATGGACGATGCGACCGTATTTTCCAAAGACCCGGTGGCAATGGCAGCCCACTGGCGTGAGCAGGGGGCTCGACGTCTGCACATTGTTGACCTCGATGGGGCCTTTGCCGGCGAGCCTCGCAATCGGACGTTAATAGAGCAAATGGTGGCTGTCATGGGTGGCGTGCCGGTGCAGGTGGGTGGCGGAATTCGCAGCCTGGACGTGATTGAGGCGTATGTCGCCGCCGGTGTCAGCGGCGTGATTGTTGGCACAAAAGCCATACAGGAGCCTGACTTTCTGGCTGCAGCCGCTGAAGCTTTTCCGAACAGAATCTGGTTTGGGCTGGATGCGCGAGATGGCCTGGTGGCCACGGAAGGTTGGGATCAGACCTCTACACTCAAAGCGGTGGACCTTGCCCGGCAGGCGGCCCAGTGGCCGGTAGCCGGGGTAGTGTATACAGATATTGAACGCGACGGCATGATGTCGGGCCTCAACGTTGAGGCGACGCACGCGCTGGCGCTGGCCAGCAACCTGCCTGTCGTTGCGTCCGGTGGGGTGACCACTCTGGCTGACCTCGAGTCATTGAAACAGGCGTTTGCCGGACACGAAACGTTATTGTTTGGCGCGATTACGGGCCGGGCGATATATGAGGGGACACTAGACGTGGCGGCTGGGCAAGCATTGCTGGACGGCTGAATTGAGTCTGCCGCAGCGCAAGCTGCGCCACTGAAACCATTTTTATATCCGCCGGCAGATCCGCCAGGCGGCCTTCCAGATAATCCAGACTGACGTCGTAGGGGTGGCCGATTAAAATCGCGCGGCCGTTGCGTCGCGCAATCTGCAGGGCACGTTCAAACGCAAGATGGACGGCTGCAGGTGATGGGTCGTGGTCGAGAAACACATCACGTCTCACTGCAGGTACACCCTGTTCGCGCGCAACCTGCAAAGCCACCGTTGCTGCGGTGGTGCGTGAGTCTAAGAAAAACAGATCGCGCTGGCGCAACATCGTCATCAGCTGCTGCATGGGCGCTCGATGTGCGGTGAGCAGGCTGCCGGTGTGGTTGGATAAGCCGATTCTTCCCGGTACGGCATCCAGGGCGGCGGCGGTCATACTGGCAAAATCCTGTTCGTGCATATCCAGCATCAGCGTACGGCGTTCACGGGAGGCGTGTTTTGATGGATGTGCCTGCATCGGCTGGTGCACGATAATGTCTTTGCCGCTGCGACTGGCCTGGTGGACCAGGTTAGCGGTGTGTGGTGCGTGGGGTAGAACAGCAATGGTCACGGGACCCGGCAGTGCAATGGCGCGCATGCCTCTGATCTGATGATATCCGACGTCGTCGATCACTATTGCCAGTTCAGCGGCGTTTGCCCCCCCGGGCGAAAACAACATAACTGCTGGTAACAACAGTGAAAGGTAAACCTGCAGCCGTCTCAGTGCGCTGTTCCCTTATCAGAATTGTTATTGTTTTTTTGTGTGTCTGACTCTGCTGGTCAGTAGCGGTCAGTGTAAGTTGCGCCAGAGGTGAAGTAAACGAATGAGTGGCTTAGAGGCTCGCGCGCAGACCGGTTTTTTCCTGCGCCTTCAGCACTTCGATGGCTTCAGCGAGGATCATGTCGTCATCGCCGTCAAACTCGATATCAGGGTCTATACCGGTCTTGTGAATAGAACGCCCGTTGGGGGTGAAATAGTACGCCGTGGTGATTTTCAGTGCCTGGTCGTGGTCCAGAGGTAACACCGATTGCACCGAGCCTTTGCCGTAGCTGGTGCTGCCCATGAGTTGTGCACGACCGTGGTCCTGCAATGCGCCGGCGACAATCTCTGAAGCGGAAGCGGAGCCTCCGTTGATCAGCACAACAATGGGCAAGCCTGCCAGCAGATCGCCTTTGGTGGCGCGATACTTGGCATAGCTGGATTGGAGGCGCCCTTCGGTGTAAACGATCAGCCCCTGGTCGAGGAAGTGATCCGCCACTTCAACTGAAGACTGCAGGGTGCCGCCGGGGTTGTTGCGCAAATCGACAACCAGGCCTTCCAGCGGCGTGGTGGTTTCTTCCGCCAGTTCTGCCAGAGCGTCGTACACGTCATCTCCGGTACGATTCTGAAAAGCTGAAATACGTATATAAGCAAAACCCGGTTCCAGTAAACGGGAACGCACGCTGGCAAATTCAATGTCTGCGCGTGTCAGATTGAATTCCAGATTCTGTTTCACATCGGCGTTGTCGGTTGCACGTTCCACACCGAGCTTCACGGTTGTGCCGGGCGCGCCGCGCAAGGCATCAACGATGTCTGTCAGTAATTTACCTTTGACCCATTCACCGTTGAGTTGGGTGATGCGGTCGCCGGCCTGCATGCCCGCATCTGCGGCGGGTGTGTTGTCGATGGGCGCAATCACTGTGAAGTAGCCGTCCTGCAGCCCCAGCTCAATACCAATACCGCCAAAATGGCCTTCGGTGTTTTCTTTCAGGTAAGAGAACGCGCTACGGTCCAGATAGTCTGAGTGGTCATCCAGGCGGCGCATCATGCCGTCAATGGCGTGGCTCAGCAGCTCTTCCTCGCTGATTTCTTCAACGTAGTTCTCACTGACCTGCTTAAGCGCAGCAGATAGCGTCACAGTAGTGTCTGCAGACGCATTGTCCCTGGTCATCAGGTGGGTCAGAACGCCCAGTGCGATGCCGGTGACAATCGACAGAATGATGCCGATGAGTGTTAGGGGACGAAGAACCATGCAAAGAGTTTCGCAGTTTGCCATGGGTTTTGACAGCAAACGAATACAATAGTGTTAAGCAGTTAGCGTCCCGGAGGTGGATTAGCCATTTGCTGGCTGTCTATTCTGCGTGATGGAACAAAACGTATGGCGGGTTCAGTGCTATGCACCTGTTCCAGCCAGATTACCCCATCATAAGGTTCACTGTTGCCACGGGTACCCACAAAGTCCAGGTCGCCGTCGCGATCCAGGTCCAGGGCAAGCCATTTGTCATACATACCGCGCTTGCGGCGCACAATATCGTGTTGGGGCCAGGGCTGTGCGTTGTCGCCAGTACCCGGGTTTTCGAACCAGGTGATGCGACCCAGGGCGTCGGTGGCAGTGACCTCTTTGCCATCCTGGTCCCGGGGGCCGCGACTGTAGGAACCTGTGAAAGCGTCCAGGTCGCCGTCGTTGTCGATGTCTGCCAGGCGCACGGAGACCAACTGGTCGGGCGCAAAATCACCAACCACGGAGGTTGGCCAATCGCTTGCTGTATCAGCTGGTCGCTGTAGCCATAAAAGATAGCTGGGCCAGGCGGTGGAAATAATGTCGGTGCGGCCATCCGCGTTGAGGTCCGCGTAGTCCATATTGAATCCGGTCAACGCGGCGTTGGCTGGCTTGTTTTCAGCTGTGGGCTTGATGGGGTGGTTGGCAAATCTGAAATCACCCAGATTCTCCAGCCACATGATGCGGCCTTCTCCGCGAGACCCGGCAATCACATCCAGATCACCGTCAGCATCAATATCCACGGGTTCAGAATTAATCGGAATGCGTACCTGGGCGATGACCTGTTCCCGCCAGAGATCGCCGTCCAGGGGGTTGTCCGGCAGATGAAAAATCGAGATGTTAAGGCGCTGCTGCTGTGTGACATCCGGGTTTTGTTCGCCTTTATTTGGCGCGACAATCTCTGGCTGTCCGTCGTTGTCAAAATCTGCAAAGAACACGCGGATAAAAGAGCCTCGATTCTGCGTAATGGCTGGAATCGTGCGGGGCCAGATTTTGTTGCGCGCCTGTTTGCCGGGGTTTTCGAAGTAAATCAGGTGTGCCAGTTCAGCAGCCACCACGATGTCTGGATACCCATCGCTGTTGGCATCAGCAATGGAGACGTCTTCTGCGGCGGCGGCTTCCGGTCCGGATGCCAGGGTCGTCAGCGTCCATTGCGTCGGGCTCTGACTGCCCCAGGCGATACGCACGTGACCAATGGGTTTGCCGTCATAGACAGTGTCTGATTCATGCACCGAAACGATGTCTGGCCAACCATCAAGATCCAGATCTGCCACCGCCAGCCCATCGCTGCCACTCAGATCCATCCGGGCAAGCTCGGGGTCGTCAATAATATGTTCACGCCAGCTGATGTACTGACCGTTGTCATGCTGCGCCTGGGTGAGGGTTTGTCCCACAGGTACATCTGTCTCCGGGAGCGGGTTTGGTTCACCATTAACCGGCGCGTGTATGAAAGGTGTGAGCAGCAGACATATGCTCAGGGCAATGCGGGCGGCGCTTGGCCTGACAGTTATGTTAGCGGGCCACCCAGCTGATCGGATCTTTGGCATCACCTTTGTGTCTCACTTCAAAGTAAA
>CBDUMB010000287.1:0-4901 GCA_965368205.1 uncultured Pseudomonadaceae bacterium
TACCCCCATGTGTAATCGTCGGGCCATCTTCGATGATCATAATTCGCGCGCCAACCAGACGTTCCGGCGTATCGATGCGCACCGGCGAAGCCGCGAAAATCCTGTCTGCACGAGGCACAATCTTGTCCAGTTCGCGTTGCAGCGTGGCCATTTGTTGTTGCGATGCGGCATCCACTTTATTGACAATGATGAGGTCTGCACGTAACAGCACTGAATCACCCGGATAGTGGGTGGTCAGCTGCGTCGGCCGTAGCGCATCCACTACAACAATGTTGTAGCCAGGCTCAATAAACGGATGGTCATTATTGCCCCCATCCCACAAAACAACGTCTGCTTCTACCTCAGCCGCGTGCAGAATTTTTTTGTAATCCACGCCGGCAAAAACGACACCGCCGCTGGCGATGTGAGGCTCGTATTCTTCCCGTTCTTCTACCGTACAATTGGCCTCGTCAAGGTCCGCAAAGCTCTGAAACCGTTGCACGGTTTGTTTGGCAAGCTCACCGTAAGGCATTGGGTGACGAAGGACCGCGACGTTTTTACCTGCATCGGTCAATTGCCGGGCTATGTAGCGGGCAATCTGCGACTTACCACAACCGGTGCGGACGGCGCACACTGCGATCGTCGGCTTGTGTGTTTCGAGCATAGTGGCTTTCGGGCCAAGCAACGCAAAGTTTGCGCCCGCAGCAAACGCTGCTGCTGCAATGTCCATGACATGGTCGCGCGTCACGTCACTGTAAGCGAATACCACCTCATCCACCTGATGTTGCAGACACAGCTGTTGTAACTGCGCTTCCGGCCATATGGGAATACCAGCCGGATACTGCGGCCCCGCGATACTTGCTGGAAATTGTCGTTTCGCAATCCCCGGAATCTGCGCTGCAGTAAAGGCGACAACTTCAACCGTGGCATCGTCTCGATAGACCACATTAAAATTGTGGAAGTCCCTGCCGGCTGCGCCACAAATGACTATCTTTCTACGTTGCATTGTCACAAGACGATGTTCGCCTACCTGCTGAGGTACGCGAGCGCGCGATTAATGGTAACAATCTGTTCCACATCGCTTTCCGGAATGTCGATGTTAAGACGGGCATGCAGGCCGGCAACAATGTTGAGTAAATCCATGGAATCCAGGTCCATTTGCTCGCGAATATCCTCGTCATCGTCGATCACGTCAGGCAGGCAACCTGGGGCAACCTCATCCATGACGTCCAGCAGCACCTTGCGCAGATCTTCTTTCGACATCTGAACCTCCATTAAAGTTGTTGGGGATTGTTGAGCAGCTCAGCAATTGTGTTCAGCAAAAGCGCCCCCCGACGCCCGTCGCTGACCCGATGATCTGCTGACAGGCTGATATCGACAGTGTGCCGGGAGACAATTGAACGGTCAGACATCGACCAGGGCCGGTCAACCACTTTACCAAATCCAATACAGGCCACCTGGGGTGGATATATGATGCCAAATACCGACTCAACACCACGGTCGCCGAGACTGGTGACGGTCACTGTGGGGTCGCGAAATTCAGACGCCCGGTAGCGTCCGGCGCGCACCCGTTGGGTCAGGTCGCGCAGTCCCGCCATCACCTGTTCAAGCGAAAGTTCATTTGTATCGTGGATCGCAGGTGCAACCAGCCCGCCACCGCGGATAGCAATGGCAACACCCACGTTGATGCGCGGGCTTGCAGTGTAGGTGTCATCCACATAAGCGCCGTTGAATTCCTGATACCTGGACAGCGCAACAGCAGTGGCCTTGATAAACAGTGCAGGTGCCAGTATCCGCTGCGCGGGCAGTTTCTCTTCGTTGGTCTGAGCCAGCCACTGCATGGCCACCTCCACATCCACTGTTGTACTCAGGTAGTAATGGGGTATTTCGCGTTTGCCACGGGCCATGGCGGCGGCGATGGCGCGGCGCATCTTGGCAGCCGGGTCGTCTTCAGCTGCAGTCTCTTCTGCGGAGGCAGTCTGCCCCGGTCCCACAGCGGCCTGCACGTCTGCATAGACCACGGCACCTGCAGGACCGGATCCCTTGAGCGCGCTGAGGTCAACACCCTGCTCTGCCGCCAGGCGTCGCGCAGCGGGAGAAACGCGCTGCCCGGCCTGTGGTGGCGGCGGTGCGGGTACAACAGGTTCGGGCACAGCTGCAGCAGCAACGGAATTATCTGAGGAGGTTTCTGTGGCAACTTCCGTCTGCGCGACGTCGTCCATTTCCTTCGCGCCGGTGCGAATTTCAGCCAGCGGCTCACCCACCGCAACCTCACTGTCGAGCTCTACCAGGTAGCGCTCTAACACACCATCCTCAAACACTTCGATTTCGATGGCACCTTTATCGGTTTCCACCACGGCAATAAGATCACCTCGCTTGACCTGATCACCTGGGGCCGCCAGCCATTCAATCAAGGTTGCCGATTCCATGTCAGATCCGAGACTCGGCATGCGAAACAGGCTCATGCGGACATACACATCGCACGAGCTTTTGCGACGATGGTCTCAACCTGGGGAATGCTGGCCGCTTCCATATGTTTGGCGTAAGGAATAGGCACCTCTGCACTGCACACACGCTCTACCGGCGCGTCCAGAGACCAGAATGCCTGCTCCATGATGCGCGCCGAAACTTCCGCAGCCAGACTGCCCGAACGCCAGCCTTCATCAACAATCAGGGCACGCCGGGTTTTACTCACCGACGCCATGATGGTTGCATCATCTAACGGGCGCAGACAGCGCAGATCGATCACTTCCACATCCAGTCCCTGCCCGGACAGTTGCTCCGCTGCAGCCAGAGCCTTGAACAGCGAGCCGCCGTAGGTCAGCAAGCTGAGGTCGGCGCCAGGACGACGAACTGCCGCTCCTTCCAGCTGTACAGCCGACGGATCACCCACCTCACCTTTTGTGTTGTACAACATGACATTTTCAAAAATCAGCACCGGATCGGGATCATCCAGGGCTGCCTGCAGCATACCCTGCGCATCTTCAACGGTGGCAGGCGCAACCACTTTCAGACCCGGGATGTGTGCATACCAACCTTCCAGGCTATGGGAATGTTGAGCCGCCAGTTGTTTACCCGCACCGGTGGCCATGCGAATAACGATAGGCACACCAAACTGCCCGCCGGACATGTGCCGCACAGTCGCCGCGGTGTTCATGATCTGATCCAGAGCTAATAAACTGAAGTTAACCGTCATCAGCTCAACAATGGGACGCATGCCGCCCATGGCGGCACCGATGCCGGCACCGGTGAAGCCGGACTCCGCTAACGGGGTATCGCGTACCCGCTGTTCGCCAAACTCCTCTAACATGCCTGCGCTGACGCCATAACATCCGCCGTAGCGGCCGACGTCTTCACCCATGAGAAACACGCGCTCATCAGCCCGCATAGCAGCGCACATACCTTCTCGTACGGCTTCGCGATAAGTGAGCTCAGACATCACTGCCAACCCCGTAAACGTGTTCATACAATTGATCAACCGACTCGAACGGGGCGTCTTCTGCCGCGGCTGTTGCGCTGTTAATCTCTGCCATCACGCGTGCCTCAATCTCATCGATGTCGCTTTGATGGATAACATGTGAATCCATCAGCCAGTTCTGAAAACGCACTATCGGGCCCCGCTGGCGCCACTCTTCCACCTCAGCTTTGTCACGATACTTTTGCGCATCGAACATGGAATGGGCGCGGAAACGATAGGTTTTGCACTCCAAAAATACCGGCCCCTGGCCTGCCCGAACCTGCGCCACAGCGGCACGCGCAGCCAACGTCACGGCAATGACATCCATGCCGTCCACACTCTGAGCAGACACTTCGTAACTCTCGGCTTTCTTCACCAGGTCAATCTCAGATTCAGACCGTGATAACGCGGTGCCCATGGCGTAACCATTGTTTTCGCAGACAAACAACACCGGCAGCTGCCACAGTTGCGCCAGGTTCAGGCTTTCGTGGAACTCACCTTCCGCAACCGCACCTTCGCCGAAGAAACACACCACCACCTCGTCACGCCCGGCCATCTTTGCGGCCAGCGCGAGACCCACTGCCATGGGCAGGCCACCGCCGACAATGGCATTGCCACCATAGAACCGCTTGGTGCGATCAAACAAATGCATTGAGCCGCCGCGACCGCGGCTGCAGCCGGTTTGTTTACCGAGCATTTCAGCCAGAATCGAAGTCATCGACACACCGCGCACCAGGGCATGTCCGTGTTCGCGATAGGTTGCGACAACTGCGTCCTGCGCTTGCAGATTAGGGATGATGCCAACCGCCACCGCTTCCTCACCATCGTATAAATGGAGAAAGCCGCGGATCTTTTCCTGGGTATAGAGTTCTGCGCACTTATCTTCAAACCTGCGGATGCGCACCATTTGAGCTAGCAGCTCCAGTGATAGTTCGCGACCGATGCGTAATGCGTCCGGGTTAGTCATTTTCAACAGTTTCCAAAGTCGAGGTATCACCTTCTTCTAAACCCAGGACCCGCGCTTTAACCAGACGGCGCATGATCTTGCCGCTGCGGGTACGCGGCAGTTCGGGTAGACATTCGATGCTGCGCGGTGCCACTGATGGACCCAGGCGTTTACGCGCGTGGGCCATCACATCTCGCTGCAGGGTTTCATCCCACTGGTAACCGGGATTGACCGCCACGAATGCCGCCACCGCCTCACCCATGGTGTCGTCCGGCAATCCGATCACCGCGGCTTCCGCTATCGCAGCATGGGCCAGCAATGTGCTTTCCACTTCAAACGGGCTGATCAAATGGCCGGCGGACTGGATGACGTCGTCAGCGCGGCTGATGAACCAGAAATACCCGTCCGCGTCACGTTTCACCAGATCTCCGGTTTGATACCAATCACCCGAGAAACAGCGTTCGTAACGCTGCATCTCATTAATGTAACCGCGCATCATTGACGGCCAGCCTTTGCGCA
>CBDUMB010000288.1:0-4875 GCA_965368205.1 uncultured Pseudomonadaceae bacterium
CCATGGCTGTGATGCACTGATTGATTCAGTGTTTGCTCAATCTGAGCAGTTTTTCGCGTTGCCTAAAGACGCCAAACAGGCGGTATATCGAGATGAGCAGAACCCTCTGGGTTACTACGATCGCGAGCTGACGAAACAGAAGCGTGATCAGAAAGAAGTTTTTGACTTTAAAGCCGGTGGCCATCAGTCGAGTAATCCGGCACGGCAAACTCGATGGCCCGCTGAGTTACCCGAGTTCAAACTGACGTTGTCTGAATTTTTCAGCCGCTTTACGCGCCTGTCAGAGCAGACTATGGCGATGATATTCACGGCACTTGGCATGCCCGAGGCAGATATCCAGGTGTTGTGTGACAAGGGTTTTGGCGACCGCCATACCAGTGCGGCAAGGCTGAACTACTATCCCGCAGAAGATCCCGTGCCTGCCGCCGAGCGCGCCGATGTTTCAGCATTAGGTGACCTGGCGCTGCACCATCATACCGATCCCGGCGCCATAACTCTGTTGTTGCAGGACGACCATGGTGGGCTTCAGGCGCTGTCTAAGACAGACGGTTGGATTAATGTGCCGCCGCAGCCAGGAACCATAGTTGTGAACGTCGGCGACGTTCTGCAGGTGTGGACAAACGACCGCTGCACCGCCGGTGTTCATCGCGTTTTGTCGGTGGCCAGTTCGCGTGGACGTTACAGCACGCCATTTTTCTATCAACCCAGGGTAGATGCGCTGGTTGAACCCTGGCTGGCAGCGGATGAGACACCCCACTACAACAGTTTTTCATGGCGGGACTATATTCGTGGCCGGGTAACCGACAATTTTGCAGATTACGGTGAAAGCGACATCCAGATTGACCGCTACCGCATAGCCGCTGGAGCATAGCGATGATTGATTATGATCCATCCAGTCGAATCAGCACGCCTGAGGAGTTGCGCACACTTTATGGCGAAGCGAGTCCGCGAGCCTTGATCAAAGAGCTGGATCACATCTCATCACATTACCAACAGTTCATTGAAGCTTCGCCGTTTGTGGTGGTAGGTAGTGTTGGGCCGGAGGGGGTTGATACTTCGCCCCGTGGCGACGCGCCAGGATTTGTGCGGGTCGCTGATTCAAAAACCCTTCTGCTACCTGACCGTCGGGGTAACAATCGTGCAGACACACTGATGAATGTCGTTCGCGATCCGCGCGTATCGCTGCTGTTTCTGATCCCAGGTGTTGGCGAAACTTTGCGGGTTATCGGGCAGGCAAGCATTGTTATCGATGAGCGACTGTGTCAGCAGTTTGTAGTGCAGGGCAAGCTGCCGCGCAGTGTGATGGTGCTTGATGTCGATAAGGTCTACTTCCAGTGTCAGAAAGCGTTGACCCGCAGTCAGTTATGGCAGGCCGAGGCTAAAGTTGATCGTGCGACGTTGCCAACAACGGGACAGATGATTTCAGCCTTAGATGACAGTTTTGATGGTGAAAGCTATGACAGAAACTATTCTGAATATCAGAAAGACACTATCTACTGAAAAAATGCGGTGGGTTGGCTTAGTATTGCTGGTGTCGGCCAGCTGCGCGGCGGTGGCTGTTGCAGAGCCGCGACAGGGTTTGGAAAACTCAGTTGATTCGTTAGTTGAAACGTTCTCTCCGCCTGCGCAAAAAAATGTCAGCCCGCCCAAATATCCACGTTCTCGACAGATACGGAATCAGGAAGGTTGGGTTCGGCTTAATTTTATGGTCAATCCCGACGGCAAGCCCTATGACATCACCGTGGCTGAATCATCAAAGGATCCTGTGTTTGAGTCATACGCTATCGAAAGTGTGGAGGCCTGGGAATATCAACCGGCGATCTTGAATGGGGAGTCGATAGATGCAGGTGTCGGGGTTTTTATCACGTTTGAATTACAGGGTGGTAAGCCAGGTGCCAGCAGAATATTCGTCAAGCGTTATAAACGCCTCCTGAATTTGATCAGCCAGGACGACAAAGAACAAGCGTCTGAGGAACTCCTCAAGCTGGAACAGATGGACCGTAATCTCTATGAAGAAGCTTACTTTAACCTCGCCCGGTTTGATTACCACCAGAGCTGGGATGGCGACACGACAGTGTTGTACGATGCCATCAGGCGCGCCGCAGCCATGGATAAAGATCGAGGCTTCCTGCCCGAGGAATTATTGACGAGTGTGCTGTTCAGCCGGTTTGCTCTCGAACTGAAGCTCAACAGGTTAGCCAATGCGTTGAAAACTGCGTCGATTCTAAAGGGCCGTCAATTGACTGCAGCGCAACAAGCGCATATTCAGTCTGTCTCTGAGCAAATCGAAGCTATCAGGGAAACGGGGCAACCGTTTTCTATAAAAGACGTGATTCGTCAGGACAATCGTGCGGTGCATACGCTGATGCATAACCGATTCGCGCTCACAGATGTTGACGGTGACGTAGCCGAATTGCGGCTGCATTGTGACCGCGGCTATGTAGGATTCATCTTTGATCCTGATCGCGTATACAGTGTTGGAGATGATTGGGACAATTGTGCATTGATCCTGATCGGCACACCCGACACGCACTACACACTCGTGCAAGGCAGCTTTTAAGGGGTGAGGTGTATGAGGGCTAGATTGACGATCAGTGTGAACAGCTTGTCAGCAGAGATTTATCACCGTAATTTAATAACAACTTGGGAAAAGCAGCTATGAGCAAAACACCACGCGCGCGCAGCATTGAAGAGTTCGTGGCTAATCTTGCCCCTTCTCAAGACGATGAAGCACCGAATTACCAACCTTACGCACCGCAAGCGGGTGATGTCTTCATCAGCAGTTGGGCGAAGAGTGGCACCACTTTGTTGCAGCAGATGTTTCACCAGCTGCGCACCGGTGGAGATATGGATTTTGACGACATCAGTCGGATGACGCCCTGGGAAGACACTGCCCTGATGCTCGACTTCGATATGACTGTGCAGCAGGTGGCTTCGCCAAGAGGATTTAAATCACATCGTGATTATCAGAGGCTTCCACCAGGCATGCGTTATATCGTTAGTCTGCGCGACCCGAAAGAGACCTATGTATCCTTTTATCGCTTTATGGATGGCTGGCAAATTGAGCCGGGTGCAATCCCGATGGAAGATTTTCTACCGATCTGGATGTCGGGCGGTCCGGGCGGCTGTGACTATGTCACCCACCTGCTGAGCTGGTATGCGCGCCGCAACGAAGCGGATACTTTGCTCGCGAGCTATCACTGGGTGGTTAAGAACCGCGCGGAGATGATCCGCCGGATGGCAGAATTATGCGGCATCGAGCTGACGCCGGAATTGGCCGACCTGGTACTGCATCGCACCTCCCGCGAATACATGGTCGAGCACAAAGATAAATTTGATGATGCAATGGTCAGCGCTGCCTTAGAGCGCAAGCACGGCATCCCGGCAGACAGTGACTCCAGCAAAGTCCAGGCGCAAGGCAGCGATGCCAAGGTGCTGCCCGACAGCGTTGCCCAAGCCATAGATGCAATGTGGGCAGACCAGGTGGCCCCTGTGACAGGTCATGCTGACTTTGCATCACTGGCGCGCAGCATTGACGAACGAGGGTAGACTTGCGGCTCCAGCAAGTCTCATGCGTATCAATTTGCCTGAGGTCTAAAACACCGCCAGCGGGTTCAGGGGTGAACCCGTGCCACCGGGTACCCGCAGCGGCGCGCCGATAAACAGAAAGGTTGAGCGACCGCTTGCAATGGCTTGTTGTGCTACAGCCTCCAGGTCCAGGTTGTCGAGAATAGGCATGCCGAGGCCGACGAGTACCAGTTCGTGTAAGGGGTTCACAAGACCCTCAACGCCAGAAGGCATTACATCCGACACCCCGTCGCAACCAATTACTGCGACATCACGGGCCTTTAACCAGCCAGCGACTGATGCATGCATACCTGCCGCTGCAGCAAGGAAGTTGTACGGGCCGTCTTGTTTGACTTTCGCCCAGCGTCCGGTGCGAATCAGCAAGACATCACCGCTGGAGATGGTTACACCGCTTTGTTTTTCCCATGCCTCGAGGTCTGTCACGGTAATGGCAGCGCCCGGCTTGAGAAAATCTACGCCCAGCATGTGTGGGATATCGACCAGCACACCACGGGTGAATACCCCGTTGATGCCTGCGTTGTGTATGCCCAGACGCTGTGCGCCGTTGGCTTCGGCAGCTTCGTAGGGGACGTTGTTGTAGAACTTGCCTTTGTGAGCGAAGTGCGGGAGACCATCCATATGCGAATGGGCAAAGCCGTGGTATTCAACACTGTACTTGTCTCCAGCAACCTGGTGACCGCCAAATTCTGCACGTGACAGTTCGTGTTCAAACGGATTGGCATTGAGTGCATCCTGGGTTTTGTTTAATTCCAGCGCCAACGATACGGTAATACCCTCAGTGACCAGCCTGGCTGCAGCCAGGCGTTTTGCAGGCGTTATCAGGTTGAGTGTGCCGAGCTCGTCGTCCTTGCCCCAGCGCCCCCAGTTTGAAATGTCCTGCATGAGTTGATCGAATTCAACCCGGCTCATTGCGGGCGGTTCACCCACCGCTGAGGCGGGTAGGCTCGACACGCTGGCAATAATGAGTAGAAGCGCGGCCGCGCCATAGTTTGAAAGTTTCATAGTAGTTCCCCTGACTCGCCCTTAATGAACGGAGTTTGTCTGAAAAGCCCCAGCTTCTAAAGCACTTGTAGTCTGAGAGGCGTATGCCAGTATCGGCGGTGATTTAGTCGGGTGTAGTTTGTTGGTGATAATAAGAAATAAAAAGACCCTTCCCGTGCTGTCTGAGCATAGTTGGCTGCGCTTTCTTGTGGTATTCCTGCTCTATGTATCCCAGGGCGCGCCCATCGGGATTTTCTTTTTTGCAATTCCCGCCTGGTTGGCAGCCAGTGGCGCAAGCGCACTTGA
>CBDUMB010000289.1:0-4858 GCA_965368205.1 uncultured Pseudomonadaceae bacterium
TTCCCAGGTGACGCCCATACCACCGTGGAGCTGCACGGCGTTTTCACCGATGAAAATACCGGTCTTGCCGACAAAGTGTTTCAGTGCGTGCACCGTTCGCAGCGCATCAGAACCGTTCTGTACCACTTCCAGCGTGGCGCGATAAAGGAGTGATTTGCACTGTTCGTATTCCATGAACATTTCGACCATGCGGTGCTGTAGCACCTGGAATTCAGCCAGAGCGTGATCAAACTGCTCGCGCTCCTGGGTGTATTGCACGGTATCTTTGTAAAGCATTTCCATTGCGCCAACAGCTTCCGCACAGATGGCCAGAATGCCGTCAATGGCCACTGCTTCGAGGATTTTGTAGCCATTGTCCAGCTCGCCCAGCAGGGCATCGGCGCTGACAGATACGTCTTTAAGTTCCACCTCGGCGGCGGCCAGGCCGTCTACGGTTGGAAAGCCGGTCACCGTCAGGCCGTCGGTGTTGGCGTCGATGATGAACAGTGAAATGCCGTTGGTATCGCTCTGGCCACCGGATGTCCGTGCACTGATGATGATCTGGTCGGCGGTGCCACCATGCTGCACCATCGATTTACGACCGTTGATGATGAAACCATCTCCATCAGCCTGCGCGCGGGTCACCACATCGTGCATATCGAAGCGCGCCTGCTCTTCAGCATAACCCAAAGCCAGCTGTCGGCTGCCGTCAATGACGCCAGGTAACAGCCTGCTGCATTGTGCTTCAGTGCCCGCCAGTGAAAGTGCCCTGGCACCCAGCACAACGCTGGCGAAAAAGGGCTCCAGCACCAGGCCTTTGCCGAACTGTTCCATAATGACCATGGCATCAATCTGATTGCCGCCAAAACCACCGTGGGCTTCGGGCAGGGTGAGACCCAGCCAGCCCAGTTCAGCCATTGTGGCCCAGTGTTTCTTATTGAAATCATCACTGCTGGCAACAGTTTTCTGACGCGCTTCCAGGTCGTAATTATCCTGGATAAATCGTGCCACGCTGTCCTGTACCAGTTGTTGTTCTTCTGATAAGTCAAAATTCATTGATCTGATTCCTGCTGCTTGCTACTTGGAGGATTTTTTGATGCCGAGGACGTTCTTCGCGACAACGTCTTTCTGTACTTCGCTGGCGCCGCCATAAATGGTGTAGGCGCGGGAGGACAGGTATCCGGACATGCCACCTCTGGCAAAATGTGGGCCTACCGGTATCGCGCCCCAGGCTGCAGAAAAAATACCGCCCGCTTCGACGGTGAGTTTCTGGATACGTTGCTGTATCTCGGTACCTTTGAGTTTGAGAATGGACGATTCCGGTCCCGGTTCGCCGCCACCGGCCGCGGCCGCCAGGGACCGCAGCTCGGTGAATTCTACCGCCATCAGGTCGACCTCAAGCTCAGCCACCTTGGTGCGGAAAGCCGGGTCGTCCATAAGAGTGCCGTTGCCACGCTTGACCGCGGTCGCCTGCTCTTTGAGTTTCTCCAGCGCCACGATCGAGCGGGAAATACCGGCCAACCCTGTACGTTCATGCTGCAGCAGACCTTTTGCATAGGTCCAGCCTTTATCCTGCTCACCGACCCGGTTCTCAACCGGTACTTTGACGTCCGTGAAATGCACCATGTTGACGGTGTGAGAGCCGCCCAGAGTGATGATCGGTTTCACTTCTATGCCTTCCTGTTTCATCGGAAACAGCAGAAAAGTAATGCCTTCCTGTTTTTTACCGGTATCGCTGGTCCGTGTCAGGCAGAAGATCCAGTCGGCGATGTGTGCCAGTGTGGTCCAGATCTTGGTGCCGTTGACAATGTAGTGTTTGCCGTCGGCGGTGAGCTCAGCCTTGGTTTTCAGGTTGGCCAGATCTGAACCTGCACCAGGTTCGGAGTAGCCCTGGCACCAGTTCACTTTACGGTCACGGATGTCCGGCAGGAATCTGTCCTGCTGTTCTTTGCTGCCGTAGTTCATCAATACCGGCGCCAGCATGCCCAGACCAAACGGCAGGTCAAAAGGTGTGCCGATTTCCGCGGTTTCCTGCTCCCAGATGTAATGCTGGGTGGGCGTCCAGCCCGGGCCACCGAATTCTGTGGGCCATTTAGGGACGTCCCAACCGCCTTTTTCCCGTGCTTTTTTAAACCAGCCCATACGCCAGGCGTTGTAGTCCTCGCCATTTTTGTAGGCGTTGCCAGATAAAAATTCGCGAACTTCAGTGCGAAACTCGAGGTCTTGTTGGCTTAGATTTATGTCCACGACAGTACTCCGTACGTTGATAGCGGCGGCGGAGCTTAGCGGTTTCCGGGGCTGAAGTTAAGCCGCAGCGCACTTTGTATAACAGGCGGGGGCGCCTGTTCACAATTTGGTCAGTTAGACTGGGCAGGTTGTGTCAACACCAGCCCAACGACAATGATGGCCAGTCCGGCTACGGCCTGCCAGGAAATCACTTCGCCGAGCACCTGGTTGATCAGCAGCAGGGATAAAAAAGGTGATATGAAGATAAGCTGGCCGATACGGGCAACACTGCGTGTGTGCCTGAGGGCCTGTTGCCAGAGCAGAAAGGTGACGCCCATTTCAATAATGCCCACCCAGCTGCCATAAGCGAGATTTGTCAGCGTCCATTCAGGCCAGCCTGGACCTGCTGCACAGGCCATAGCAACCAGGGGCACGGCGCAGCTGAAGCTCCAGAACATCATGGCGCCGGCATCGCTGCTGCAGCGCGTGCTGATCAGCCAGTACATCGCCCACAGTACTGTGCTGAGCAACGCCAGCACAATGCCAACACCATCCAGCTGTCCGGGGGTAGCCTCGTTGGCGCCGCTGAGCAGCAGCACAACGCCGCTGTAAGACACCACAATACCGATTATTGTGCCTCGGGTTAGCTTCTGTTTTAGGACCGGTACAGCAAGCAGGGCCAGGGTGATGGCCCAGGTATAGTTAAGCGGCTGGGCAACGTGGGCGGGGAGTCGGTCATAAGCAGCAAACAGCAGAAGATAGTAGGTGAAGGGGTTGAGGCAGCCGAGCACAGGTACCCACACTCGATCTTTTCCTGTGATAAAAAACCGGCCTCTGATACCACAGTAGATTGCGAATACGCACCATGAAATCAGTGTGCCGAGCAACAGCAGCTGCTCTATTGCCATGACTGCAAGGCCCAGCTTGAAGCCGGTTGCAACGGTTGACCACAGCACAATGGCTAGCACTGCGTAGGTCAGCGCCGAACGTTCGTTATGCGCACTCACTTCCATGCCGAGATCAGAACCTCTACAGTCCATAACAAGTTAAAAAGGAAAAATGAGTATGCGTTGTGACAATGCTCTACGCACGCGGATCGCGCAGAATCTCACTCAATTTGAACCGCGGGTAGCCACGGATAAATCCCTGCGACGCGCAGCCGTTGCCATCACAGTCGCTGATGTGGGTCGAGGAGCGGATCTGGATGGGCTGGATAATCCGCAGGACTGGTCAGACGATGCAGCACTTCTGCTGACCCGGCGCTCTGCCCAGCTGCGCAATCACCCCGGGCAATGGGCGTTTCCCGGTGGACGCGTAGATGCAGGCGAGACGTTGATTGAAACGGCGCTGCGGGAAATGCACGAAGAGATCAATCTCGCACTCGAAGCGGATCGGGTGTTGGGTGTGCTGGATGATTTTGTCACCCGCTCGGGATTTGCCATGACGCCGGTAGTGGTGTGGGCGGGGGCAGGCGTGCAAGCAGAGCCGAACCCGGCTGAAGTGGCAAGCATTCATCGTATTCCGCTGGCAGAATTTCTGCGGGATGACGCGCCCAGCTTTGAGCAGACAGAAACCAGCGACCACCCGATACTGCGGATGCCGGTGGGTTCAGATTATATTGCAACACCAACGGCGGCGTTGATTTATCAGTTCTGTGAGGTATGTCTGGCTGGGAGGGACACTCGGGTGGACCATTACGAGCAACCCGAATTCGCGTGGCGATAGACGTCGTCAGATTTTACTCGGATTCGTCTGTGCCCATAGATTCGCTCACCGCCACATCGATACCTTCAGAGTGGTAGTGGTCGTCTTCGCTGGGATTGTCCAGCGCACCCTCGGTGGCGATATGAAACGTTGCAAATCCGGGCATTACAAATTGATTGAGTGCCATGCCAATGACACGTCCAGGGTAAGGTGCGGTAATCTGCACCTGCTCATTGGAGATGGGGTCGGTCACCGTACCCAGTGAGTCACCTTGTTTTACTTTGCGTCCCAGCCGTACGCTGGACATCAGCAGGCCACCCTGATCTGCTCGAACCCAGCTGGAGCTGTAATAAGTTGGCTCAGGGTTACCCCAAAGACTGCGCTTGTTGTACATCTGCATGGTATCGAGCAGCGTAAACAGCGCACGCACCGTATGATCGACAGCATCTTCCTGCAGCCGCAGGGGCTCACCGGCTTCAAGCGTCACCGCAGGAATGCCGGCATCAACGGCCGAGCGCCGCAGGGTGCCTTCGCCGCCGGTACTGTGCAGGATAACAGTTGCGCCGAAACCTTTGGTCAGCGCAAGCACGTCGGCGTTATTCAGATCTGCCCGCAGTTGCGGCAGGTTGGTGCGGTGAAATGAGCCGGTATGTAAATCGACCAGACCATCGCAGTCCATGATGATGTTGTTAAAAAAGCTATACGCCATCCGTGAGGCAGAGCTGCCTCTTGGATTGCCAGGGAAGAAGCGGTTCAGGTCGCGCCGGTCTGACAGATATCTTGAATGGCGCTGGAAACCCTGCAGGTTGACAATAGGTACACCAACAACCTTGCCACTGAGTTTGCTGGGATCGATGGAGTACATCAGGCGCCGAACGGCTTCAATGCCATTGAGTTCATCACCATGCACCGCAGCGGTGACGCACAGTGTTGGACCCTCCTGCGCGCC
>CBDUMB010000290.1:0-4855 GCA_965368205.1 uncultured Pseudomonadaceae bacterium
ATCCCAGTGAGCGTGAGCCTGTTCGTCCACAGGGCTGTTTTTCCATTGTTTCAAGGGGTTCACCCGACGGGATTGGAAGCGCTCTTCCTGTACATCTTTTGAGATTGAGAACCAGAATTTGATCAACTCCACGCCATCTTCATAGAGCATATGCTCATACTCAGGGACCTGTTGCATGAAGCCTCGGTGCTGCTGCTCCGTGCAGAAATTCATGACGGGTTCGACAACCGCGCGGTTGTACCAGCTGCGGTCAAAAAATACGATTTCACCCGGGTTGGGCAGCTGTTCGGTATAACGCTGAAAATACCATTGCCCCTTTTCCACTTCGGTAGGTTTTGGCAGCGCAACTACACGAGCGCTGCGCGGATTCATGTGTTCAATGAAGCGACGAATCGTGCCACCTTTTCCAGCCGCGTCTCGACCTTCTACGATGATTGCAACCCGACGGCCCTCCAACTGCACCGAACGTTGCAGTTTGACAAGTTCGATCTGAAGCTTTTCCAGTTCGCGCTCATATCGAAGCGTTGCCAGGGCTTTGGTGACATCGATATTTTTAGTCGATAAAAGCTGCAGGAGGCCCTTCTTGGTATTGACTGCTGCCAGCTCTTCTTCTGTAAGGCTAACATTTTCTTTAAGTGTTTTTCCGAGAAGGTTTTCTTCCCTCTCGATCTTGTCCTTTTCTTCCGCGGTTCGGGTGACTGGCTTCCGTTTTGTTTGGGTGGGCGCGGGTGCGGGTGCGGGTTCGGGTGCGGGTTCGACTACAGATGATTCACTACTACTCATGAGCGGCGTTCCTAGGTTATAAACTTTGGGCCGCAGCACTGCGACAATGATTTTGAGATGCTAACTCGTTGGAAATGCACATGAATATCCGTGAAATCCCTTAGTCAGGTGTTTTTTGTGGTGATGAGCTTCGACGTGCGTTGAAAGAGGTTGTCCCCCTGCTTCTGCATGGCGCAACCTGGAATTTTGCTAACATGTAACCCTGCTATTCAATCGAAGGGTGACAATGAAGAATCTGATGACGCGCTATTGCCTCGTATTCAGTATGGCTGTTGTAAGTTTGTCAGGGTCAAGTTTCGCCACGGCAGAACCCTCACTGTCACCGCCGGATGAGCCGCTCATCGATATATCCACGGTTCAGTGGATGCACGGGCATCAGGACTGCGATTCAACTCGATTGGCGACAAACTATGTGGAATGGCAAGTCATTCAGTATCGAAATGACACATACATATTTCGACAGAATAAATGCTCAAATTACGAGGCGCCGTTTGTATATTTGTTTGTGGGTGCACAACGGGCTCTTTTAATCGATAGCGGTGCAACGGCTGCTGGCGGATCAAGTTTGGTTGATGCAATCCGCGCAATTACAACTCTTCCTGTCATTGTGGCTCATTCCCACGGGCACGGAGATCATCATGCCGGCGACGCTGCTATGCAGGCTGCGGAAGGCTTTGCTGTGGTCGGCACGGGGCCCACTGCAGTGCAGGGTTTTTTCAAATTTGAGGGTTGGCCGCGAAACGCGGTGAAGCTGGAGCTGGGTGATAGAAACATCGAACTGCTGCCAATTCCTGGCCATCATGATGATGACATAGCCTTCTATGACCCACGCTCCAAGTTTGTAGTGACGGGCGACACCCTGTATCCGGGGCGCCTGTATATCGGCGATTGGGCAGCGTACCGGGCGAGCATCGCGCGGCTGGTGAAATGGGTTGCAAGCCACGAGGTCACGTATGTGATGGGCACCCATATTGAGATGAGCAATACACCCAATGTTGACTATCCAATTGGTACAACGTTTCAGCCTGATGAAATCTCTCTGCCTCTGGGTGTATCGGATATCGAGAAGCTCGAAGCAACGATCGCTGACATGGACAAACCCCGGCGTACCTACTTGGAGAGCTTCATTCTCTGGCCAAAGGACTGAGCTGTTTAGCGTAGCCGGGTTACCAATTCCGTGACTGCATCGATCACGATCTGTGGCTGCTCCAACTGAATGACGTGGCCACTTTCCCTGGCGATATGCCGCTGCCCGGCAGTTGAGAGCCTGGTCAGTTCCGTTTGTAGTTCATCCCAGATTGTCGCCATTTCGCGCGCTTGTTTGATCGGTAAGCCAAATTCGTTGTCAGCGGCCGGCGTTTTACCCTGAGACAGTACGACCAGAGGTAGAGTGCCGAGTGACCTTGGAGGGTCGGTATCAAAAATTTCGCGGTTGAACCCCTCGGACTCTCTTAACATGGCTGCGCACGTGTGGTTCTGATTGACGGTTGCCGTCAACAGTTGCCGCTGTGGTTCAGGCAGCTCGTAGCGCTCAAGCAGGCCGTCCATCACGCCGAGTGCGCGCACGATCCCCAGAGGTTGCACCCAGCTGCACAACGTCAACATTGTGCTTAACTGTGAAGTGCCGCCGATACTGGGCAGCCGATTACCCTGTTGCTCATGAGAGGAGTCGATCAGCACCATGCCAACAACCTGCTCCGGGTAGCGCGCGTAGTATTCACGAACAAAAACACCGCCTGCAGACATGCCCAGTAAAATTATTGGGCCATCCAGTTTTGCCACGTTAAGCAGGGTATGTAAGCGCTCAGCAACACGTTCGGCACTCAGTGGTACACGGGTTTGTTCACTCCAGTCTATGCCGGGTCTGTCGTAGGCACACACGCGGGTCTGTTGTGCGAGGGCATCGTGCACCAGGCCCCATGAGGTGGAGCCAAATGTAAGACCGGCTTCGAGAATAACCGCGGGCGTACCCTGGCCTCGACAGTCCATGTGAATATTTAGACCATCAACTGAATGCATTACTCCCGGTGGTGGGAAGTTTTTGCTATCTGCTCGAGCAGATAACCATTGATACACAACGCCTGCGATGATCATAACCACCAGCAGTACAAGTGCGTACTTTAATGCCTGGACAATTATGTTCATGATCTTAGACTCTACGCTTTTATTTGTTGAGCATAACGGGTTTGTCAGGGTTTCGTCATGGTCCTTCTTAAAGATGTTCTAGTTGGCATACCTGCTGTAAATGCACAACAGTGGGAGCCACTCGGAGGGTTCACAAAGTGGCTGATAGCTTGTCGTGCATCGGTGTTGCCGCTGACAATCTTTGCCGTCACTTTTGCCCTGTGTCTAGCGCCGCCAAACTCTATACAACAATGGATTCTCGCTGGTGCAAGCGGACTGGCTCTGACCCTCGCTCATGCCACCAACAATCTGATCAATGATTATGTCGACCATAAAACCGGGGTCGATCGTGATAACTATTTTCGTGTGCAATACGGCGTGCATATTCTCGAAAGCGGCCTGGTTACAAACGGGCACTACCTTCGTTACATCAGTTTTACCGGCGCCTTTGCATTGGTGCTTGCCGTTGTTATCTGCTGGTATGCGGGTGGCCTGACCCCCTGGTTTGCACTGAGTGGAGCGTTCTTCGTTCTGTTTTACACCTATCCCTTGAAACGTATTGCTCTGGGTGAACTCGCGGTTTTTCTGGTCTGGGGTCCGTTGATGGTTATTGGCACCTATCTTGTTGTGCATGGCCATTTTGGACCCGACGTTGTCTTTGCCAGCATCGTCTATGGCCTGGGTCCAACAGTGGTGATCCTGGCGAAACATACGGACAAAGCACGTCATGACCGGGAAAAGAAGATATGGACATTTCCGGTGGTCCTTGGATCCTGGGCCAGGCAAGTTGTGGCGATAGCCGTTGTGGCTCAATTAGTCCTGGCGATTGTGGTGGGCATAGAGTTTGCCCTTTATGGTCTGGCTGGCATTGTGCTGGCTGTTCCTGCCGGGTTTCGTTGTCTGAAAGTATTGCAGGAAACAGCGCCAGCTGAGCGCCCAGCCGATTATCCTGCGCAGGCCTGGCCGCTGTGGTACACCACGTTTGCTTTCCGCTATGCGCGCGATGCCGGGCTGGGATTAACCCTGGGTGTTCTCCTGCAGAATGTGCTCATGTGAAGTCACATCGCACCTGAATCAACTCAACCAACGCGATAGTTTTGTGCCCTTGATTAGTCAGGCTGACGTACTTACCCAGAAACTGCTCATGCCGCGAAAGCTTGGAATGCTGTGATACACAAAACCTCTGGGGCTGTGGTGTAAGTCAGGGAAGCGTCTGATCAATGCTGAAATGGCTTCTTGAGCTTCGAGCCGAGCCAGATGTGCACCCAGACAGAGGTGCCTTCCGCCGCCGAAAGACTGGTGATGGGTATCTTCACGACTGACATTGAAGGTTGTGGGTTCCGGGTAAATTTCAGGGTCATGGTTTGCACCCGCCAGTACCGTGCTGAGAGACTCACCTTTTTTGACGGGACAGCCGCCGATCTCAATGTCCCGGTTTGCGATACGACCTGAATTGACCACCGGGGAGTCGAAGCGCAGCATTTCCTCTACGGCATTGGCAATCAAACCTGGGTCCTGTTTCAGCTTCTGCCATTCATCAGGGTTGTCCAGTAACGCCTTTACACCATTACCAATCAGGTCGGTGGTTGTGACGTTACCGGCAATCAGCAGCAGGTTAGCCTGGGTAATCATTTCTTTAACGGTAAGCGTGTCTCCGTCGAGCTCTGCGCGAATCATGTCTGAGATCAGGTCGTTGCCAAGCTGTTGCCTGCGTGCTGCAATTTCAGCTTCGAAAAACGTGAACAGATTGTGATTGGCCTCGTCACGCAGTTTGATTTGTTCTTCTGTTGGAAAAGGATTGAAACTGGCTGCGACAGCCTGATCTGACCACGTTTTGAAGGCGGCGTGTTTACTGGCTTCAATGCCTAACATTTCCGCAATCACCACGGTAGGGACGGGCCCCGCAAAATCTGCGATCAAATCAAACTCAGTGCCTTGGATCCCGTCC
>CBDUMB010000291.1:0-4850 GCA_965368205.1 uncultured Pseudomonadaceae bacterium
GCTCACCAACCAGCGCAAAGCCAGCGCCGGTAAATAGGATGAGCGCAATCAACGAATGCATAAGGTAGTTCGTCAATGCCATTCGTCCCACACTGGCCAGGCGTGCGCGCAAGCCTGTCAAAAGTGAACTGTTGATAAGGAGCAGCAACAGCCCGATGTAACCCATCGCCATACCAAGCCTGCCGACATGGTAAGTCGCCTGAACCTGAGCAAAGACACTGAGCAGCTCAAAATCACTATCGATGGCACGGTAAACCTCACTGGCATTAACAAGCAAACCAACGGTAAAACCACCCCACATGAGTTTCTTATAAAAAGCCGGTGAACGCAGCCCCTGAAGAACACCATATTTGTAAAGGGCCATGCCTAACAACATCATGGCCAGCGCATCCCAGAATAGATAAAGCGGTAACACAAATGTCAGCATTTCATTGGTTTTCTTAGCGTTCCAAGCCAGCGCCGACAGATAGCTGCCTTGTCTTGCGGCCAGCTCTTGCGCCTGTTGTTCTGCAGACAGCGTGAAATCCCCGGCAAACACCTGCCACTGCTCACCAGCAGCCAGCGTACCGGCATCAAGGGAAGCTGCATCGTCGGTCTGCTCTACCTGTTGTGCAGCCTGCTGTGCCGCAGACAGGGCCAGATTGGTTACACCGTAAAAAGCCGACAGCATGACAAACAACACAACCGCGGTCGTCAATAACCGCCCGGCCCTGACGTCTCGAACAAAATACAGGAGCGCACCTGCCAGCGCATAATTGAGCAGAATGTCGCCACTCCACAGGAGCAGATAAGCATCGAAGAGACCAAACGCCAGCAACCAGAAATTTCTTTTGAAATGGACGCCTGCACCGCGTCCGTCAGCGCCCCCGACAAAAAGCACTACCCCGGCCCCAAACAGAATCGAGAACAATCCGCGCATGGCGCCTTCGGCAAACAATTCCACACTGGACCAGGCAATAAGATCGGCGGTACCGGTCATTGCTTCAGACGGCACAGAATAGGCAGAAGAAATAAGTCCAAAGCCAACGATATTCAGCAACAGGATACCCAGCAGAGCAAAGCCACGCAGCACATCCAGGGACTCAATACGCTGCGCTTCCGAAACCGGCGCCTGACTCATGCTCTACTCCTAGCCACCTTCTATGCGTGACATGAAAAAAACTTCGCTGTCTGGATCTATTGGTTCCAGGAAAGCATCCTGGTAGATGTTGCCATCAATCGCCACTGCAATTCTTTCCAGCGGTTCCTCCAGCTCCGGCCAGCGCTGGACAAGAGCATTGACCAGATCACGGTAGTTTTCCGCCGGGCAGTGCCACTCGCGTTCACCGCCCGTGAAACCTAACAAGCTATCGGGAAAAACAACTTTAGCCAATGTGACAATCTCTCTACCTGTCTGACATCCTATTACACCGCAAAAAAAAGGGGCGCAAGCCCCTTTTTTTTACGCAACATTACCGCGCGGTCAGGCATCCAACTCTGCGAGTATGTTTGGCGGTGACAGCGGCAGATCACACAGACGCTTACCCACCGAACGTGATACCGCATTTGCGACGGTGGCCAGCGGTGCAACAATAGGCGTTTCACCTACCCCACGCACCCCATAGGGGTGGCTCGGATTCGGCACCTCGATAATCTGTGTATCAATCATCGGCAGGTCTGAAGCCACCGGAATTCGGTAGTCCAGGAATCCTGCATTTTCCAGAACACCCTGCTCATCAAAGATATATTCTTCATTCAGGGCCCAACCGATTCCCTGGGCGGCACCACCCTGCATCTGTCCTTCAACATACGCAGGATGAATCGCTTTGCCGGCATCCTGAATGGCGGTGTAGCTCAGCACATCAGTTTTGCCGGTTTCCCGGTCTACCCGGATATCGGCAAAGTTGATGGAAAAGCTAGCACCGGCACCCTGTGCATTGAGAGACGCGCGTCCCTGTATGGGCCCTCCGGTCTTTGCTGCATTGCCAGCCAATTCAGCCAGACTCAATGGTTTCACGTCAGCGTTAACGCCAGGTGCCGGGATAGCCACACCGTCCTGCCACTCAACCTGGTCTTCATCCACACCCCAGGTCATGGATGCGCGTTTTTTACACTCCGCAATCACATCTTCACAGGCCTGAGTCACCGCCATACCCGTCGCAAACGTGGTGCGTGAGCCACCGGTGACATTACAGAAACCCGTGCTTTCCGTATCCCCCACCTGAGTACGGACCTGTTCATATTCAATACCCAGGGTCTCAGCCGCCATCAGGCACATGGACGCCCGTGAGCCGCCAATGTCCGGACTGCCTTCAATGACCATGACGGTACCGTTTTCATTGACGTTAACTTCCGCGGAAGACTGCATGCCGACATTAAACCAGAAGCCCGCAGCCACACCCCGACCAGCACCCTCAGGCACGGGACGTTTGTAATTCGGGTGATTCCTGGCGGCTTCTATACACGCTTTAAAGCCGATAGGCGGAAATTTCGGACCGTAAGGGGCTTGTGTACCCTCTTCCGCAGCATTGACCAGGCGTAAATCCAACGGATCCATATCCAACGCTATCGCCGCTTCGTCTAGCGCACATTCAAATGCATGCATCGTCTGGGGTGCACCGGGCGCGCGATAAGCAGCCACTTTAGGTTTGTTGACCAACACATCAAACGCTTCAACGGCAAAGTTTTCCAGCTTATACGGCGCGTACATCGACATGATGCCAGGCATGTGCGGCGCACCTGCAAACGCGCCAGCTTCAAAAGCAATCCAGGAATCAGCTGCGGTTATCGTGCCGTCGTTTTTCAGACCCACCTTTACCCTGGCAACGGTACCCGAGGTTGGACCTGTTGCACGGAACACTTCTTCCCGACTCATCGTCATTTTAACTGGTCGGTTTGATTTCTCTGACAACATAACCGCCAGAGGCTCGAGATAAACCACGGTTTTACCGCCGAATCCGCCACCGATTTCAGAAGCGATGAACTTCAGATCCGCCATGTCTTTGCCCAGAAGTTTTGCGGTCATCGCGCGAAACTCAAAATGGCCTTGAGTGCAACACCACACAGATCCGCGTCCGGTTTCATCTATATTGGCGACACAGGCGTGAGGCTCAATATAACCCTGATGAGCCATCGGCACCTTGTATTCGCGTTCAATCACAATATCTGCGGCGGCGAAGCCTTCTTCGAGATTGCCTCTGACAAGCTTGCCCACGTTAGCTACATTGCTTGGATTAGCTGGTTTCTCTGGCAGCTTGGTGTAGTTATTTTCATCTACCAGCACCGAATCTGCGGCCATAGCCGCCACCACATCCAGCACCGGAGGAAGCGGTTCATACTCCACTTTGATAGCCGCCAGCGCTGCTTCGGCGATGGCCAGGGTTGACGCCGAAACCGCAGCTACCGCGTGGCCGTGGTACAGCACCTTGTCTCGCGCCATAACGTTTTTAGCCAGATCGCCCAGCGTGCCCCCGCCTTCACCACCTATTTCACCACCTTCAACGTCGATGAAGTCTTTACCGCAGATGGCGGCATACACGCCATCCATTGCTAACGCACCGCTCAGATCAATACTCTTGATACGCGCGTGGGCATGCGGGCTGCGCAAGACACGCCCATGTATCATGTTGGGTAGCACCAGATCTGCGCCGAAACGGGCGCGCCCTGTGACTTTGTCTACCCCATCAGGACGTATCGGACTGCGGCCTATCTGCTTGTATTCGATGGCTTCAGCCATGTCTGCTCTCCTCTTGAAATCTGCGCGGTACGCACCGTTTATCTCTGCCCGAAATCTAGCACGAAGTGCCGGCGTGTGGGAGGCCTTAAGTGCCCGCTGGCTGGCCTTTGCCTTTCGGCCCGGCTTTATTTCATCTGATAACGTATGGGCAGGCTTTTCAGGCCGCCAACAAAGGTGGATTGCATATATTTTGGATCGCCGGCCAGTTCGATATGGGACAGCCGGGACAGCATTTCCTTGAACAGGGCGGTAATCTCCATGCGCGCCAGATGCTGGCCAAGACAGACATGGGCACCAAAACCAAAGGCCAGATGTTTGGCTTCTTTGCGATCCACCCGGAAGTCAAAGGGGTCGGAGAATACCTCTTCATCTCGATTTGCTGACGGATACCAGAGTATCGCCGACTCACCTTCTTTGATCGTCTGCCCGCCAATCTCGTAGTCCTCGGTCGCCGTGCGCATGAAGTGCCGCACGGGACTGGTCCAGCGGATCATTTCATCTACAGCACCAGCCAGATAAGTGTCCGGCTCACTCTGCAGCTTCGCCAGCTGCTCAGGATTGTTCAGCAGCGCCAGCAACCCACCGGCAGTTGAAGAGCTGGTGGTGTCATGGCCGGCTGTGGCGATGATGATGTAGTAACCGTTGATTTCGTGGTCCGGGATCGGCTGCCCGTCTATTTCGGCGTTGGCAATCACTGAGGCAACGTCATCTGTTGGGTGAGCGCGACGCGCGGCGGTAAGTTTCTGGAAATAGGCTTCGAAATCCATAACCACCTGCATGAACTCTGTCATTTCGAATGACCGTGAAACGTCTGGATCAGAGCTGCCAAACAATTCCTGAGTCAGCTTCAGCATCAGAGGCTCGTCTTCTTCCGGCACCCCGAGAATCGACATAATGACCCGCAATGGATACCAGATGCCCACGTCTTTAACAAAATCACACTCGCCGCCCATGTCCTGCATGCGGTCGACGTAGTGTTCAGCCAGCTCATCCACCCGAGTCTGCAGCTTGCGCAGGTTGGTGCCCATGAACCAACCCTGAGTGAGTCGGCGGTATTTCATATGATCCGGATCGTCCATCTGTACAAGCGACCTGACCAGATGTTTGCGCCCGGACATATGTTGCATGATCGCCT
>CBDUMB010000292.1:0-4841 GCA_965368205.1 uncultured Pseudomonadaceae bacterium
CTGATCTGCGTTTGATTATCTCAGCCACTAACAACCGCAAAGTCAACCGGTTCGTATATGACGCAGCTATCCAGGCCGGTGTGCTGGTCAACTGCGTCGACCAGCCGGACCTGTGTACGTTCATTTTCCCCGCGATTGTTGACCGCAGCCCGATACTGATCGCCATCAGCAGCATGGGCAATGCGCCCACGCTGGCAAGGGTGGTACGCGGCTGGATCGAAGCTCAACTGTCACCCAACTTAGGCAAACTGGCAGAGCTGGCACAAAGTCTGCGAGATCGCGTCAAGCTAGAACTGCCATCTGTTGACGCGCGCAAATCATTCTGGGAAACACTGTTTCGCTCGGCCGCCGCCGAATCAGCCATGCAAGGCAACCTGCAGGATGCAAAAACAAAAGCAGAAGCGATGCTGGTAGAAAGTGCAACTGGTGATACCGGCGGCATACCTCAAGCCAGTGTTGCATTGATCGGCGCTGGACCTGGCGATCCGGAACTGATTACCTTAAAAGCTTTGCGTCTCATTCAGAGCGCTGATGTTATTTTGTACGACAAGTTAGCGAACCCGGCGATTCTGGATTACGCGCGACGGGATGCGGAGTTCGAATTTGTCGGCAAACAGGGTCCCAAGCCGGGCAGTCCACCCACACGACCGGACAATCGCGGCAATCAACAGTTCAATATCAACGACCGTATCATCGAACATGCCCACGCTGGGAGAAACGTTGTACGCCTGAAAGGCGGCGATCCCTTTATCTATGGGCGTGGTGGTGAGGAAATGGAACAGGTCATCGAAGCAGGCTTTGACGTCATCATGGTGCCCGGCATTACCGCTGCACTGGGCGCTGCAAGTTACGCCGGCATTCCGTTGACCTACCGCAACCTGTCTCAGTCTGTGCGTTTTGTCACCGGCCATCGCGTGGAGAATGTAGTCAATCTGGACTGGCCCGAAATGGGTCGTCGCGATCAGACGCTGGTGATTTACATGGGCCTAGTTGGGCTACCGACCATTCTGGCCAAACTCATTGAACATGGCTGCGAACCTGAGCGTCCCGCCGCCCTGGTGGAAAATGCCACCTGGCCAGAGCAGCGCGTTATCGTAGGCACGGTTGCAACGCTGGCAGACGCCGCACACGAGGCACAGATCAGCGGTCCAAGTGTTGTCATCATTGGTGATGTTGTTGCCAAGCGCAAAGCCTGACGCCAGCGTTACAGACAATTTGTCGGCCGAGGCAGGCCGGCCCATTTTGCAGCGGTTTTTGCCGGGCTTTCACCAAACAACTGCATCAGGTAGATACTGTTTCCAGCATCCGCGCCTAACTCGTTCCTGACCACTTTAACAAATGCACGCATCGCAGGTGATACCTGAGTTTTTTCGTGGTAATCACGCAACAGCCGCAGCACTTCAATGTGCGTGTCAAGGAGCGTTACACCCTCCATTTCCGCAAGCCAAACAGCAACGTCGAGATCCCAGTCACTGAGATCAAGCAGAAAACCCTCTTCGTCTAATGGGATTTTCAACGTGACCAACTGACAACGGGCTTGTGCTGTACTGTCAGTTCTACCAGTTGGGCATAGGTGATACCGCGCAACTCAGTGTGCGCATGAATACCACGCACATCCAGATCTTCCTGCAATACAAAAACGTGTCGGTGTTGAAAAGCTTGTCTGGCGAGGTAGGCACCATCTCCCAGCAACACAACAACGTCTTCTGGCTTGGTCAGTCTTTGACAGGCTTGCCAGCCAGGCTTGGAAAATACCAGATGTAAACTCATGCACCCGCACCCATGACGACATCCTGCTCAGACATAAGCTCTGCCTGAGCAGATTTATCCAACAACGTCACAGGTAAGACAAGTTCGTCTGCGTTGAGCTGTTTGTCCTGCATAGCATCTGAGCACACGTATATTGAACTGACATCGTAGTCGGGCAGGGCCAATAGCACTTTAGACAGCGTACGTTGCCCCAGCGGATCTGCATTTTGCGATTTTAACAGGCTCCACAAACCGTCATCTCGAAACAGCAGGCTCACCTGCATATCAAATACTGCGGCAACCATGGCAGTTTCTAACAGCTCAAGCACATGACTGTCTGCATAAGGCGGCTGGCTGATCACACACATGAGTTTTTTCATGCCGGAAACTCTATATAACGATCGCTGTGGGCTATCGCATCAATCAGCTGACCCAGACCCACCAGTTCAAATTCAGACTGCAGGGTTGCTGCGGGTTTGTTGTATCTTTTCTGTTCAGAATCATTGATGACACCCCGCTTGAGCGCATTGGCAATACAGATCGCCAACTCAAAAGCGTACTGTTCTTTTAACTCAAGCCAACGCTGTACAACGTCTACCTCATCCTGGGGAACTACACGGGAGTTAAGACCGGCAAGAACGCCTTCATGATAAAAGAACACCCGATTCAGTTGATGCCCTTGTTGCAGCAACGATTCACAAAAACCCAGCGCGTGGTGGCTTGCAAAACTGGCGTAGGGGGCACCATGGACGGCAACGGTGAAAATCATGATGGACGGTTCTGGTTGCGTGGGAATGTGGCGGAGGGACAGGGATTCGAACCCTGGAAGGGTGTTAACCCTTGCTGGTTTTCAAGACCAGTGCTTTCGACCGCTCAGCCATCCCTCCGAAGGGTGTGAAGTTTGACGACTTAGCCTCACGATCTCAAGGCTGTTGTGCAAAATTAGTCGCTAAATCCATTGGGGTGCTTTTTTTGCCAGCGCCAGACATCTTCACACATGCGTGCCAGATCGTACTCTGCCTGCCAGCCAAGTTCTCGCTGCGCCTTTTGAGGATCTGCGTAGGACACCGCAGCGTCACCCTCACGCCGCTCAACAATCTCATAGGCAATGGATGTGCCGCTGGCGGCTTCAAAGGCTTTTATTGCCTCCAGCACGGAGTATCCGTTTCCGGTACCCAGATTAAATACGCCGAGTGTCGGTCCCTGAGCCAGGTACTGCAGCGCTTTCAAATGACCTCTGGCGAGGTCAACCACGTGAATATAGTCACGTACACCGGTACCGTCCGGCGTGTCGTAATCATCCCCAAACACACTGAGCTTATCGCGGCGTCCAACCGCGACCTGACTGATAAATGGCATCAGATTGTTGGGTATATCATTCGGATCTTCGCCAATTTCACCCGATGTATGGGCGCCCACAGGATTGAAGTATCGCAACAGCGCGATACGCCAGCTTGGATCTGACTGGTACAAATCCATTAACGCCTGTTCCACCATCAATTTTGACCGGCCGTAGGGATTGATCGCACCTGTTGAGGTGTCTTCTTCGATGGGCATTTTCTCCGGCATACCGTAAACGGTGGCTGAACTAGAAAATACCAGGGTTTTGCACTGGGCCTGCGCCATGGCTTCAATCAGCTTCAGCGTGCCATTGAGGTTGACGTCATAGTAGCGAATAGGCTCAGCAACCGACTCGCCAACAGCCTTCAAACCGGCAAAGTGCAGAACCGCATGAATATTATTTTCAGCAAACAGGCTTTTCAGTAAATCTGCATCGCGTATATCGCCTTGCACAAACGCCAGAGACTTCTGGGTTATACGCTTAACCGCCTGCAGACTTTTTTCGCTGGAGTTTGACAAGTCATCCAGCACAAGCACGTTATGCCCGGCCTGCAGCAGCTCCACACACATGTGTGAGCCAATGTAGCCGGCTCCGCCGGTCACCAGAATAGTTTGATCTTTATCTTGCCGCATATAGGCCTCTAAACTTTGTAGTAAGAACGATACCAGGCGACAAAGTTGGCAATGCCTGTTTCTATCTGAGTCTGCGGCTGATAACCCATATCATGAACGAGGTCACTCACGTCCGCTGCTGTATCCGGCACATCACCCGGCTGCAGAGGCAATAAATTACGTATTGCTTTAATACCCAGGGCATCCTCCAACACTTCTATATAGTGCGATAGATTTACAGGATTATTGCTGCCGATATTGTATAAACGATAGGGCGCCTTTGAAGTGGCCGGGTCTGGCTTTGCCGGATTCCAGACCGCATCAGCCTGCGCGACACGATCACACGCTCGAATAACCCCCTCAACGATATCGTCAATATAGGTGAAGTCTCTGGTGTGATTGCCATGATTAAAAACATCAATTGGTTTTCCAGCAAGGATGTTTTTAGTAAACAGAAACAAAGCCATATCTGGTCGGCCCCAGGGGCCGTAAACGGTAAAAAAGCGCAACCCGGTCACCGGCAGGTCAAACAGATGCGCATAGGTATGCGCCATCAGCTCATTACTCTTTTTGGTTGCCGCATACAGTGAAACAGGATGATCAACGCCGTCATGAACCGAGAAGGGCATATTCGTATGCGAGCCGTAAACCGAAGATGTCGAGGCAAAAACCAGATGTTCACTACCAATGTGGCGCGCAGCCTCAAGCACATTTAAAAAGCCGGTAATATTGGCATCAATATAAGCTTGCGGGTTCTCCAGGCTGTAGCGAACCCCTGCCTGGGCGGCCAGATGAATGATCCGCTGGGGCGTAGTGGATTGATAGACTTCTCGAAAGGCAGCAGCATCCGCAATATCAAGCTTGTGAAAACTGAAGCCTGTCTTTTCCTGCAGACGCGCAAGGCGTGCTTTCTTCAAATTGACGTCGTAATAATCATTAAGATCGTCAATACCGATGACTTCGTCACCTCGCTCCAATAACCTGTGTGCAGTAGTGGACCCGATAAAACCCGCAACACCGGTGATCAGCACACGCACTAGAGTCTGCCCTCAACACTGTCTGTTGGAAGAACATGTTTGATATCGAAAATAACGTGTGCGGGTTTAGTCAACGCATTAATGCCTTCAACGCCCATACGA
>CBDUMB010000293.1:0-4814 GCA_965368205.1 uncultured Pseudomonadaceae bacterium
CGGCGGGCAGATAGCTGCGCGTTTCAGCGCCCTGTTTCCGGAGAAAGTGGTGGCGCTTGTTATGGTAGAGGGTATGGGCCCACCCAGACGACCCAATGAAGGGGATCCGGTCCATGAGTTAGCCAGCTACCGGGCCTCGCTGCTGCAAAGATTAACTCTGCAGCGTGGCGGCGGCAGGCCACTGGCAGATTACTCTGACGGCGCTGCACGTCTGCTGCGCAACAATCCTCGCCTGGATCCAGCAATGGCAGAAGACATTGCCCGTCACCTGACAACGCTTATCGACGGTCAGTTACACTGGAATTTTGACCCTCAGGCGCGCAACGTTTTTATCGGCGTCAACACCCTCGACAACACAAAATACTGGCAGCAGATAAAAGCACCTGCCTGCATCATCAGCGGCACCCTGTCTTACCAGTATTGGGGAAACGAGCTGGCTCAGGAAGGTTTCACCGGACACTTTGCCGAAGGCGAGATGGAAAGCCGCGCTGCCCTCATCCCTCATCATGAACACCACTGGTTCGAACATTCAGGCCACATGGTCCACTACGACGAACCTACCCGACTGGGCAATCTCAGTTCACTTTTCCTGGCGCAATATCTCTTTAAGGAGCAAGACACTGGATGACAAGATAATCACAACAGACCTGAGCCATTTCGACGGCGCGGAAATTGTTGCTAGCCTGAACACATACCTGCGCCTGCGGACAACACCCATCGGCATGAAAATGTTCAACAGCAAAGCGGAAATGGAAGCTATCCCACGCATCCGCCGCCCCAACGACATCCACACCACCGACCAGATTGTTGGCCAGGCTTCACGCAATGGCTGGACAGTGGGTATCACCGCAGAAGATCTTGTGGGAGCCCAGTGCAGTACCGTGATCGGTCTACACCCACGCAGCGACGAGTGGCTCTCCGGTGATCGAATGACCGGTGTGTGGTACGGCACTCAGGAAGATGCCGCTGCGCATCAGGCGGCCATGGACGTTGTGCCATTTGGTCAATATGAGGCCATGGCGGTCAGTCCACTGGCCAGCGGCCGCCTGAACCCGCCGGACATCTGCCTTATTTATGCAACACCCGCACAAATGATTTTATTTATTAATGGCCTGCAATGGACCGGCTATAAAAAGCTCGAATGGGGATGTGTGGGCGAATCCGCCTGCGCAGATTCCTGGGGGCGCGCCCTGGCTACCGGCGAGCCGTCTTTATCTATTCCCTGTTTCGCAGAACGCCGTTATGGCGGCGTGATGGAAGACGAATTGCTGATGGCCATACCACCCAGCTTTCTGCCTAAGATCATTCAAGGCCTGGCCGCATTATCCAACAACGGTCTGCGTTACCCTATTGCCCAATATGGCGTGAATAACGATGTCCGCGCTGGCATGGGTGTCAGTTACTGAAGAGGTGCTCCTATGGAACTGTATGACGCGATGTCCACGCTGCGCGCTGTCAGACGACTGCGACCAGACCCGATCCCGGCAGATGTACTTAACCGGGTGTTAACGGCAGCTACCTGGGCACCAACCGGTGGCAATCACCAATCCTGGCGCATCATCAGCGTCACGGCGCCTGAGTTAAAACAAGGGTTGCAGGACCTCTACCGTCCCCATTGGGATAGCTATGTACCGGCTTACGAAAAACACCTCAGTGACATGCCACCAGAGCAGGCCGGCCAATCTCGTCGCGCTTTAGAGTCCGGTACTTACCTGGCCCACCATATGTATGAAGCGCCGGTCATTTGTGTGTTCTGCTTCAATACCGAGCACATCACCATTACCGATGCCGAGCTGTCGCGCCCCAGCGTTGTGGGCGGCGGCTCAATCTATCCAGCCGTGCAGAATCTGTTACTGGCGGCGCGCAATGAACAGTTAGGGTGTGTCCTCACAACGTTATTGTGTATGGAAGAGCTGGCGGTGAAAAAACTGCTGCAGATACCCGCAGACTGGCACACCGCCGCATTTGTGCCGTTGGGGTATCCGGTTAAAGGCGGACATGGTTCTATCTCAAGAAAGCCTGTTGAAAAGATGGTCTACAGCAACTATTTTGGCGCGCCTTTGCAAACCTAGACGCTGCGACCACACTGCTGCAGTTGCTGGGCATAACGGTTGGCCTGGGTTGTGACTTTCTGTGCATAGCCCTGGATCGTCGAAGAATTTTTCCACACACCCTTTCGATATCCAGTGGGACCGGTGTAATACGCCAGATACAAACGATAGGGGTCATTCTTGGCTATACCAAGCTGTTTATGTGAACGATGGTTGTACCAGCCAATGAAATCCATAGCGTCATGGAAATTGTCACGATCTACAAACCAGCGGTTAGTATCATCCAGATAATCGCGCCACGCTTCATCCGTGGCCTGGGCATAGCCGTAGGCTGACGACAGACGCCGCCAGGGCACCAGACCCAGCAGGCGTTTGCGCGGCGGCTTGGCATCCGCTACATAAGATGATTCGCGGTGAACAAAAGCCATCCCCACGTTAACGGGCATTCCCCAGCGCTTCTTGGCCTTTCGCGCCGCTTTGTACCAACTGCCCTTTTCATCAAAAATATCGCAGACCTGATTAGGCTGACGCGGCGGATTTGATGAGCAGCTGCTCAGTGCAACCAGCAAAGCCAACAGCCAGGCCAACCCGAGCGGTTTTAACCAGCGAAAATGAATATTAGATTTCGACGCCATGTTGTTGAAGATACTGCAAAAACTCCGCTTCATCCATAACCGGCACATTTAAATTCTGAGCTTTTTCCAGTTTACTGCCTGCACCTGGTCCAGCAACCACCTGGTGGGTTTTGGCAGACACTGAACCCGCTACTTTGGCGCCCAGTGCCACCAGAATAGCTTTAGCATCGTTACGAGGCATCGAAGTGAGTGTGCCCGTCAGTACCCATGTCTGCCCCTGCAGCAGGTCGCTGTTGGCCAGTTTTTCAATCGAGGGCCAGCGCACTCCGGCCGCGACCAGCTTGGTCACGATGTTTCGATTTTCGGTATCCGCAAAAAAATCGACAATGCGACGCGCAACAATCGGGCCGACGTCTTCAACCTTCTCCAGTTCGACCGGACCTGCCTGAATCAGGGCGTCCAGTTCCGCAAAATGCTGCGCCAGGGCTGCTGCTGTGGCCTCGCCTACATCGCGAATACCTAAGGCATAAATAAATTTGGCCAGAGTTGTCTCTTTGCTTGCCTCTATAGCCGCAACCAGATTGGCCGCAGATTTTTGTCCCATTCTTTCCAGAGACGCAATGTCATTGGCGCTCAGAGAAAACAAATCCGCGGAGGTTTGAATAAGGCCCTGGTCAACCATCTGCTCAACAAGCTTGTCACCCAAGCCATCAATATCCAGGGCCAGCCGCGAAGCAAAATGTTTAATGCCTTCTTTCCGCTGAGCCGGACATACCTGTGGCGACGCACTACAGCGCGCTACGGCTTCCTCATCACTTCGGACAATAGGGCTATCACACGCCGGGCAGCGCTCAGGCAGGCTGATGGCGGCAGCATCGTCGGGTCTGCGGCTGAGGATGACAGAAACCACCTGGGGGATGACATCACCGGCACGCCGGATCATGACCCAGTCGCCCGTATGCAGGTCCAGGCGTCTGATTTCATCCATGTTATGCAGTGTTGCATTAGAGACGGTCACGCCGCCAACAAACACCGGCTGCAGGCGCGCCACTGGTGTGATCGAGCCGGTTCGACCCACCTGGAATTCAACTTTCTCAACCCTCGATACAGCCTCTTCAGCGGGGTACTTATAAGCAATCGCCCACCGGGGTTTACGCGTGACCGTACCTAACTCTGCCTGCATCGCCAGAGCGTTTACTTTAATGACCACGCCGTCGATGTCATATCCCAGGGTGTGCCGCAATTCCTGGATTTCATTGATGTACTGCAATGCGCCCTTGAGGTCTGCGACAACGCGCACCAACGGATTGGTACGCAGCCCCCAGCGGCTGAAGGTATCAATCACCTCTTTATGGGTTTCAGGCTGCCACCCCCCATCGGTTGCGCCCATGCTGTAACAGAACATGGTCAGGGGGCGCTCCGCGGTAATTTTTGAGTCAAGCTGACGCAGACTGCCCGCTGCACCGTTGCGCGGATTGATCATCGGCTTCAATCCCTGAGCAACCGCTTTTTTGTTGTACGCCTCAAAATCAGCCTGGGGTATGTAGATTTCACCACGGACCTGGAGCCGGTCCGGTACGTCCGCAGCACTCAGCCGCAGCGGAATCGATTTTATCGTGCGTACGTTTGCGGTGATGTCTTCGCCGGTCTCGCCGTCACCCCGCGTCGCTGCGAGCACCAGAACACCCTGTTCGTAGTTCAAAGCCACCGCTACACCGTCAATCTTAGGTTCGCAGCTGAGGCGCAGCTCTGCAGGTTGATCCAGCAAGCCCTTGCAGCGCTCTATCCATTCACCCAGCTCTTCTGCCGTTGTACATTTTTCCAACGACAGCATAGGTACGTCGTGACGCACCTGATTGAATTCAGACAGAGGGGCTCCGCCCACGCGCTGGCTGGGCGAATCGTCAGTGACCCATTCTGGATGAGCCGTTTCAAGGGCAACCAGTTCGTCGTACAGGGCATCATACTGGCCGTCTGAGATTTCAGGCTCATCAAGCACGTGATAGCGATGAATATGATGGTTAAGTTCATCGCGCAATTGTTGCAATCGCGCTTTGACCTCCTTTTTCGACGCCGCCATCTCAGGCCCGTTTAGACAACCTTCGGCGTGAGTAGTCAGCAATACGCTGGCGCATATGTTCTACCGTCTGCCCGGTCAATCCGCTCATGGCTTCGTCGCGCAGCTCAG
>CBDUMB010000294.1:0-4806 GCA_965368205.1 uncultured Pseudomonadaceae bacterium
AACGCCGCAGCTCTTCATTCGTCAAACCGCTGTCCTCACGACCAAATAGAATTGCGATCTGCGCTGCATTGGCCTGCTCAACCACCTGCCTGGCTATGCCTTTAGCATCGGTCACCGGCCAGGGAATTTTGCGTAGTCGCGTACTCGTGCCCACCACCCAGTGGCAGTCTGCGATGGCTGTTTCTACCGTGTCGACAACGGTAGCTCCATCCAGAATATCCAGCGCGCCTGCTGCGCGCCAGTCGGCCTGAGGATCGGGATAACGTTTCGGGTTCACCACCACAAGCTGGCTCAAACCCATATTTTTCATGGCGCGGGCTGCGCCACCAATATTTCCAGGGTGGCTGGGTTCAACAAGTACAATTTTTATATTTTCAAATCGCGCCAACAGCAGATCCTTTTCTACAGCTTAAAGAGGACGTGATAGGATAGCGCACCTCTTACGACCCCGGTTTATAAAGTTCACCATGGAACCAATGGCCAACATTGCGTTACGCGCTGCGCGGAACGCGGCAGATTTTATTGCACAGTCTTTTGATCGTCCGGATCGACGCGAAATACGCACCAAGGCGCGGAATGATTTTGTCTCAGATGTAGACATCAACGCGGAACGGATGATCATTGAGGCCATTAATCAGACCTATCCTGACCACGCTATTTTAGCCGAGGAATCCGGCGCACCAACCAAAGACAGCGAATATACATGGATCATCGATCCGTTGGACGGCACGTTAAACTTCCTGCAGTCGATTCCACATTTCTGCGTCTCTATCGCGGTAAAAAAGGGCAAACACCTGGAACATGGTGTGATTGTCGATCCGATCCGCAACGAAGAGTTTGTTGCCAGCCGTGGCAAAGGCGCTCAGCTCAATGGCAAACGGATCCGCGTAAGTAACCGCGCCAAACTGGAAGACTGTGTGTTAGGTACCGGCATTCCACCCGGCAGCATGGATCGTCTGGATCACTACATGGATACGTTAAAAGAATTCACCGGCCAATGCCGTGGTATTCGACGTGCAGGTAGCGCCGCACTGGACCTGGCCTACGTTGCAGCAGGTCGTACTGACGGATTCTGGGAAATGGGTTTAAGCCAGTGGGACATTGCCGCAGGTATTGTGCTGATCCGGGAAGCCGGCGGCTTTATCGGTGACCTGGATGGCGGCGAAGACTACTGGAGCAGCGGCGATATTGTTGCCGCCAATCCCAAAGTCATGCGCGCGATGGTCTCCACCCTGCGCACGCACAAACCTTAAGCTCCGACGAAGGGCTAACACCCTGCCTGGGTGTTAGCGGCCAGTGTTACGGGTAAGTACCTTCCGGGTTATCATCCTTCTCAGGCTCTGGCACAAGCAGATCCTCGCGAGTGATATTCAACGCCAGCAGGATATTCGCAGAGACGTAGATCGACGAGTAAGTACCCACCAGGACACCAATACTCAGCGCCAGTGCAAAACCGCGAATCGCTTCACCACCAGCAAACAACAATGCCAGCAACACAAACAAAGTTGTCAACGAGGTGACTAACGTGCGGCCGAGGGTCTGGTTCAACGACTCGTTAATCACTTCTATCGGCGTGCGTTTGCGTATCTTGCGGAAATTCTCACGTATCCGGTCACTCACAACGATGGTGTCATTGAGAGAATAACCAATGACAGCAAGCAGTGCCGCCAATACAGTCAGGTCAAAGGTCAGGTGGAAAATGGCAAAAATACCCAATACTGCAAAAACGTCGTGGGCCAGTGCAGCTACCGCACCAAACGCAAACTGTTTGGTGAAACGAAACAGAATGTAGAGCATGACCACGATCAGCGCGGCCAGCAGCGCCAGACCACCGTCTTCAGCAAGCTCTTCACCCACCGCAGGTCCAACAAAGTTGCTTTGGCGTAAGCTGACGCCGTCATGCTGAGCCTGAACCGAAGCAAAAATGCGATCGCCCAGGGTTGCCTGCTCGATTCCGCCCTGGGGCGGCATGCGAATGAGAATCTCCTGGTTAGAGCCAAAATACTGCACGGTACCGTTCTCAAAACCATTGGCCGCGAGATCGTTACGCAGTTGATCAGCGTCCACTTCCTGCTCAAAACCCAGCTCAATCAAGGTGCCACCGGTAAAGTCGAGCCCTAACGTCAAGCCGTTGTAGAAGATTTCGAACAGCGAAAAGATAAGGATAAACGCCGAGATAGCTGTCGCGATCTTACGTTTGCCCATGAAATCAAAATTAGTCTGTCTCATATCTTCAGTGTCTCCAGCTTACGGCCACCGTACATCAGATTGACTATCGCCCGGGTAACCATAATGGCGGTAAACATCGAGGTCACAATGCCTACCGCAAGGGTCACCGCAAATCCGCGTACCGGACCGCTACCTATCGACAACAGGATAATTGCTACAAAAAACGTCGTGATGTTGGCATCCGTAATGGTGACCAGAGCACGATCAAAACCTGCCTGAATAGCTGCCTGAGGGGCCCGCTCGCGGAGCTCTTCTCTAATCCGCGAGAAGATCAACACGTTTGCATCCACAGCCATACCGACGGTTAAAACGATACCGGCAATGCCCGGGAGCGTCAGCGTCGCGCCTAAGACACTCATGATCGCAACCAGCAAAATAAGGTTTGCAGTGAGGGCCACGTTTGCCGCCAATCCAAACCAGCGGTAATAAAACAACATGAATATCAGTACCAGCGCAAAACCGATGCCTACTGACTGCCAACCCCGGGTGATGTTTTCATCACCCAGTTGTGCGCCGACTGTGCGCTCTTCAACAATGTACATCGGTGCAGCCAGTGCACCGGCGCGCAGCAACAAGGCCAGATCCTGAGCTTCTCTCAGGCTTAAGCCAGTGATGCGGAATTGGAAACCCAATGCAGATTTGATGTTGGCAACACTGATGAGTTTACGTTCTTCTTCACTGGTGAAGATTTTTACGGTTTCGCCGTCACGCTGCACTTCACGGACAATGGGCTTCTGCTCGATAAACAGAATGGCCATGTCCCGACCGACATTGTCTTTGGTGGCATCAAACATGCGATTGCCACCTTCACTGTCGAGTTCAATGGTGACCTGGGGCTGCGATGTTTCCGGGTCAAAACTCTGTTGTGCATCCTGGACGTTGTTGCCCGTCACGATATTACGGCGCAGCACATCCTGTACCCGACCTTCATACTCGTAGGTTTCCTGCTGGAAACGCGGCGTATTGGCCTGGGCAGCAAGACGAAATTCAAGGTTGGCAAACTTGTTTAAAATCTCTTTGGCACGGGCACTGTCCTGTATGCCCGGCAGATCAACGACAATGCGCTGTCGCCCAAGGCGCTGCACCTGAGGCTCTGATACACCCAGTTCATTGACGCGATTACGCAGGCTGGTCAGGTTCTGACTGATGGCCCTATCTTCAAGCGCCTGAATGCGGTCCTGGGTGAGTTTGAATGTTAAACCAGCACGGCCGTCCACCTGCTCTTCACGAATCTGGTAATCCGCAAATTCTTCTAAAGCAACCAGGGCTTTTTCCCTTTCCACTTCAGATGCAAACGCTATGCTGATATCGAGGCCATCAACCCACTCGCGATTTGGAATGTAAACCACATCAGCGTCACGCAGCTTGTCCTGCATGCCCAGCGCGGCACTGTCGACCACCGATTGCAGATACTCATCCATATTGACCTGCAGGAGAAAGTGCACACCACCTGACAGGTCAAGACCTAACGACATGGCTTTACCGCCAAGGTCCTGCAGCCATTGTGGTGTGGTACTGGCTCGATTCAGCGCAACCACATAATTCTCACCGGTGGCATTCAACAGATCGCTGATCAGCGTTTTTGCTTTCAACTGATCTGCGTCGCTGGTCACGCGTATGAGACCGCCCTCTTCTGAGAGCTGCGAACCAACCGTGGCAATCTGCACTTCAGACAGCGCCGCTTCTGCTCGCGACAGTGCAATCTGTATGTCGTTCTGTGTAGCATCCGCATCCCGCGGCAGAATCTGCAAAGCAGGATCCGGCTGGAACAGGTTAGGCGCTGCATAGAGCGCACCGATGGCCAGCACAAACACAATCAGCGCGTACTGCCAGGGACGAAACGAGTTAGGCGCCACATTCCTGCGACGCGGCACGCCCAGAAGAGTAGGACCGCCGAGGCCAGATTCAGCCATAATGTTTGCTCTTGCCGTTAGAGGTTATCAGTCTTTTTCAAGGTTCTTGATGGTCCCTTTGGGCAGCGTCGCGCCAATCGCAGTCTTCTGCATACGCATTTCAACGTTGTCGCCGACCTGTACCTTGATAAAGTCATCTTCTACTTTGGTGATCTGCCCAACAATGCCGCCTGCGGTGACGATCTCGTCGCCTTTAGACAGGTTGGACACCAGGTTCTGGTGCTCTTTGCGGCGTTTATTCTGCGGACGAATCAGCAGAAAGTAGAAAATCAGCACAAATCCGCCGAGGAATAAAAGGTTGATCAATCCTGCGTCACCGCCAGCGCCGCCGGCAGGTGCCGCGTATGCGGTCGTTTCAAACAAGCTCATGTAGATTTCCAGTCGTTTAGGAGGGTTTTGACGAGGGTGCGAAATGTACCCGTTTCGATTGAGGCACGCAATCTAGCCATCAGATTATGGTAAAAATGCAGATTATGCTGTGTCATCAGCATGGCGCCAAGCATTTCCCCGCAGCGGTCCAGATGGTGCAGATAGGCGCGGGAAAAATGGCTGCAGGTATAACAGTCACAGGCAGCATCCAGAGGTATGTCTGCATCGCGGTGTTGAGCGTTACGAATTTTGACCATACCGGTGGAGGTAAACAGATACCCGTTACGGCCGTTGC
>CBDUMB010000295.1:0-4805 GCA_965368205.1 uncultured Pseudomonadaceae bacterium
GCTGATTGATAGCTTCTCAATGTTCAATTGCAGCGGTTGTTTTGCTGTTAAGGTCAGGTTTGTGGAAGCCACCTGGGCTTTTGCCTCGGCCACAGCTAATTTGCGTTCGAGTCGAACATAGGTTGCCAATGCCTCAGCATCTACAGGAATGCCTGAGATAGCATCGAGGTGGTCGTTGAGTTGCTGCTCTATCGATTGTATTTGCCCCAGGGTTTTTTTATGTCTTGCGAGTTGTGCCTCTTGCTCCAGGTGGTTGAGATCCGCACGTGCCAGTTTTTCAAGTCTGCGTACTTCTTTTTCTTCATCACGAAGCTGCACAAGGCCACTGTCCAAGGTTTTCAGCGCTTTGCTCTCCTGTTGCAGGCGTTGCTTTAACGATTCTATTTCGTGGGAAAGTTGCGCCGAAGCCTGTTGCTGCTGCTGGATCTGATTGACCAGATCCGCACGAGACTGGATAGCTTCGTTGATGCGCGCCAGCTGATTGCTGGTCTCAGCCAGCGTTTGTTTTTTGCTCTCTAAAGCGGCACTTTTTTCCTGCAGTCTCTGCCAGCGTTCCGCCTGAACCCGCTCTGCCTGCTGCATCTGCGGTAGTTGCACGCGCAGCCGCTCAACGTCCTGCGCAGTGATTGTCTGCTGATTCTGGTCCTGTTCCAGCTGTTGCAGCGTTGTTGTCAGCTCACTCAGACGGGCTTTTGCCAGCTCCGTTTTGTCGATGAGTTCGGTAAATTTGATGCGACCCGTTTTCAGGGTGAAATAGCGTTCGTATTCACGCTGCGCCGCGCTGATGAGTGTTTCATCTTCATTGTTGTTGGCATCCGCAGCGCCGGCTGCGCTATCCAAAGCCTGAGCCAGGCTTACAGAATTACTTAACTTGATCTGATTGATCTGTTCACCCTGGTCTACCAGAAGCGTCTGCCATAGCGTCATGTCTACCTGTTCAGACAATAGCCTGGCCACCCATTCATGAGCGCTTCGCCCCGTTTCCTGCAGGTTTTCTGCGCCGCTGACGTGCACTGTTGTAGAGCGGTTTTTATTGTAGGTTTTTGCGTAAACGATGTGATAGCCGGCAACGCTGAACTCAACGCTTACCTCGCTGCCGACATCCTGGCCAGCAGTTTGGATGGCCTTGACGTGTTTTTTATTAGATGAATCGAGCTCAGAAAAAATAAGCTGGATCGCTTCAATGATAGACGACTTGCCAATCTCGTTAGGCCCCTCAAGCAGGGTGACGCCCTCGTCGAACTCAAGTTCTCTGAGCGTTATGCCGCGCCAGTGACGAAGGGTGAGTTTATGAAGACGCATACCCGAGAGCTCAGGAAGCGCTGTTCTGATTCAGGCGAAACAGCAGCCGCAGTGCATCTTCTGCGACAGCATCGCCACTGTGCGCAGCTTGCTGCAGCTCCTGCCAGGCAGATCTGGCATAGCCGGATAAGGCGACATCATCCTCGTCGGAAGTAGAGGGCGCGACATGCAGGTTGGTCAACCGCTCGCGGGTTTTCAAACTGGCAAACAGAAGTTTTGCATCATCCATTATTTTATCCAGCGAAGCGGCGGTAGTGAGATCAATGCTGCCTTCAAAACTGATTTTAATCGCGGTGCGCTGTTTGTTGGGAATCTGTTGCAACCACTGAGAGAGCTGGGCCAGATCTTCTGGGCCGTTCATGTGTTGATGCCTTGCAACAAAATTCCAATCGCTTACGGTGAGGGGCTCAACCTCGCATTTATCATCGGCATCCAGAGAGACAAGTAACACTTGATTCGGTTCGATTTCGTCGAAATCCGTGCTGACAGGCGCGCCGCTGTACCAGATTCTTCTGCTCGAACCAATGGCTGTAGTTGAATGTCTGTCACCCAGTGCCAGGTAGTGGATTTTTTTTTCTTCAAGCGCTTCCTCCACATTGGCCAGATCGATAATTTCCGCTCTGGTTTTATCTGGCGACAGTTCATCCACCTGTCCATGTGCCACCATTATTCTGGTGGTGGCGGTGGGTTCGAGGGTGTTGATCAGCTGCCGACAAAGGTCGTGGCTGGGGTGTTTGGTCAGCCAGGGTGCGCCAACGATCTCTACGTCTGGACACTGAGGAATTTTGTGGGGCTGGCCATCGTTGAGGACAAATATATTTCCCGCTGCCTGTTTGAATTCTTCAGTGAGGAAGATGGAACTGTTGTCCAGCGGGTCGTGATTGCCGGGTAACAGAAATACCGGTACCGGTACTGTGCGCAGCGCCTCCAGCGAGCGCGTAACCGTCTGGCGACTCAACTGGTTGGATTCAAACACGTCACCTGCAACGACAATGAACGCTGCGGCATGCGCGCGAGCCAGTTCACCTATGGTTTGAATTGCATCAATGCGATCCTGACTGAATCGAACGCCGGCTTCTTCGCTCAAAAAAGCGCGAGTCATACCCAGTTGCCAGTCTGATGTGTGGATGAAGCGGATGATGGTTCTGTTCTTCGAAAATGCTGTTTAGCGCGAGAGTCATATCTTCACATTTTTGGCTGGCTATGGCGTAGGTTTTTTTCCACTGCCTGAGCCTGGTATCGCGAACGGGTTTTAGGGCGTAGTTCACAGACTCGCCGTTGTCAGCTATCCGGCCGATTTTTCTGGCTATGCTTTAGTTAATAACCAGGTCGATCTAATGACTACAAATCAACCGCTGTTTGCCCGGCAGCCTATCTTTGATGCTCAACTCAATGTGGTTGCCCACGAATTACTGTTTCGAGGGGTGGCAACAACCGGTGAATCTGCAACGGCGGAAGTGCTCCTGTCGGCGCTGGACCAGTCGATTTTTGATGTGCATGGCGGTGGTCTGCCGGTATTTGTCAATTTCCCGGCGCAGATACTGTTACATATGCCGCTGCTGGATAAATCAAAGCTGGTGGTCGAAATTCTAGAAGACGTAGAAGTCACGCAGGATCTGGTTTCGGCGGTAAAGGCCCTGCACGATGAAGGCTATCGTATTGCACTGGACGACTACATCCACACACCGGAGTTCGAACCATTATTGGATGTCGCGGACATCATTAAACTTGATGTGCTGGCAGTGTGCGGTGATGAGTTGGACGACCTGGCGCTGACCTTACGTAAACCTGGCCGACAGCTGCTGGCTGAAAAAGTAGAAAACCATGCGGTTTATGAGCAATGCCAGTTGCTGGGTATGGATTTCTATCAGGGTTTTTTCTTCGCAAAACCCAATATTGTGCACGGCGCGGTTGTGAGTGCTGATCAGGGCGCGGTACTGAATCTGCTGGTTGCGCTGCAGGATCCGGATATAACGCCGGATCAGCTGGAAGTTATAGTGCTCAGCGACGCTGTGCTCACCTACCGTATTATCAAACTGGTTAACAGCGCACACTATCGGCGGGCTCATGAAATCACGAGCGTGGCCGCTGCCATAACCATGCTTGGTCTGCGTCAGATTTCAGCGTTCGCCAGTTTGTTCAGTCTTTCGACCCTGGACGAAAAACCAACGGAATTGAATTTGTATACCGCGATGCGTGCAGACCTTTGTCAGCGTATCGGATTGGCGCACAACCTGCCGTATGCGCCAGAGAATCTTTTTGTGCTGGGTGTGTTGTCCTGTACGGAAGCCTATTTTGATCAGTCGATGCTTACCCTGACAGCAAATCTGCCGATAAGCGGTGAGTTGAAAGAGGCTTTGTGCTCGCGAGAAGGGTGTCTCGGTGCGCTGCTCGATATTGCGCAGAACTACCAGGAAGGCAATTGGTCAGGCAACAACTGGGAACACCTTGGCCAATATTCGTTTAAGGCAGAAGCTGCGGACGCTGCTTACCAGGAAAGCCTGATATGGCTTGCAGAGCATCGTCAGCAGATTCTGCGCAACCGTTAGTGGGTTGTTTTGCTTAAGTCGAACGTTTGCGTAAGCGTCGCATACCACTGAGCCACCGATCGATGTTGTCACCTTTACGTCGCACGTAATCTTCAACCTCGGGATGAGGAAGCACGTAGAAACGTTCTTCAGCAATCGCTTCAACCACGGTTTGTGCCAGCTGCTCGGGCTCAATGATGCCATCCGTCTGTCCATCGCCCAGGCTTCTGGGCGCCATCGCGGTATTGACACCTTGTGGACACAGGACGGAAACGCGAATGCCTTCGTCGCCGTGAGTAATAGACAGGAACTCAGCAAGTTTAACCGCCGCGGCTTTGCTCACCGTGTACGGACCTGAACCAATAGCGGCCAGCAGACCTGCGGCTGAAGCGGTGTTGAGTAAATAGCCTTCGCCGCGCTCCAGCATGCCAGGCAACACAGCTCTGGCTGCGTATAAATGTGACATAACATGCAGTTCCCACTGTTGCTGCCAGATTTCATTGGCTGCATCGGTAAGCAGGCCCTGACCACCGGCGCCAGCGTTAGAGCAGAACAGGTCTATCCGTCCATGTTTCTCCAGAACCCGCTTTACCAGGGCCTGAATATCACTCTCCTGGGTGACATCGCAGGCGTATCCCTCGCAACCAATATCGGTTGCGGCAGCCGTTACCGCCTGTTCGTCGAGATCAGCAAGTACGACAGCTTCAGCACCCTGGTGCAAAAACGCTTTTGCCATGGCCCGTCCAATACCACCACTGCCGCCGGTGATGACCGCAACTCTGTTGTTTAAATCCATTTGTTCCCTCCAGTTGATCAGCGCAATTCTGCGCAGCGTGAGTAGGGTAAGCAAGGCAAACTTCAGAGACTTTGTCGGGCCTACGGATATAAAGCTGTTTTGCGAGGCGTGTTGTGTGCTAATAATATTAGGCTGATCACTGGGAGGGGACCCGCTGTGGCTGAAGAACTCAAAAGCAA
>CBDUMB010000296.1:0-4729 GCA_965368205.1 uncultured Pseudomonadaceae bacterium
CCACCAGGTGACGCTGCTGCATCTGGTCCTGGTTGGTGTAGGCCAGCTCAAAAAGACCGTCTTCTATGTTGTGATAGAAGCCGTTCATTAACTGCATCAACTCACCTGTCACCTGCGTGTGTACTGCGGCAAATACTTTATCGGCGTCTAGCATTGAAGTGTCCCTTCCCTAAGGTGTCTCTCATCTCTTGAGGGTCAGTTTATGACGCTGGGGGGCAAAATCGTTGAACCCGTTACGGTGTAAACGAGAACTGAGTCGCGCAATTACACTTACAGCACCTTTCGTTTACCTGAAATTCTGATCGCGGACGATTGAAATGCGACGTTAAACGTCACATGGCTATCGCGAGGCCTAGTTGAGACGAATCTGGGCGTTAACGTAGCCTGGCGCATCTTGAGAGTCGAAGCTGGCGCGATCAACAGAAACACCATTGTTTTCATCAAGTTGCGCAATCCATTGCACAATCTGGTTGAATGACTGTTGCTGCAGAATAACGCTGATGACGCCATTGGATTCCGGCTGTAGCCGATTAACCTTGATGTTGTGTGCGTCAGCCGCTTTTGTAATGACGGGAATCAGTGCGCGCGAGCCTCTGTTGTTGCTACTGCTGCTTGCCGCCTGTCTGGCGGCCTGTTCATTGACACGCAGCCAGTCAACCAGTTGCTGTGCATTCTGATGGCGGTTGGTCTCGACATAACGCCAGTCTGCGACAGGTTTCCAGACAACCGCCCACAAAATGGCAATTACGACCAGTGCCGCTATCGCGGCAATAATGGTCTGTTCATTCTGCTCGCGGCCATAAAACCAGCGACCGATGGCTGAATTACGAAATCCGGCAGTCATAGATGTAATAACGCTCATGATTCGTACCTCAGCCTTAGTCGTGAACGTGCGCCGGCATCCTCAGATTCGGAGCTGACCACCTCTAACGCAATACCTGCCTGAGCAAGTTTGCCCTTCAGCGATTCAAGATCATCAAAGCTGTCCAAAAGTACCTCAACGGTCAGTTCTTCACGCTGTTGGGTGTAACTCAGTGAGTCAACTCTGCCGCTGCTGGTCATAACGTTGGCAAACTGGGCGGTTAAACCCACAAAGGCATTATTTTCCTCGGCAGCGCCACTCTGTCCCAGTTTTGCGCGCATCCGTCTGCGTAGTTGATCAACCGTGTTAGGTTGGGATTCTCTGGGGAAAGCTTGTTTGTAGAACGCAAAGCTTTCTTCCTGTAGACGGTCAGCTTGTGCTGACGCCCAGAACCCCTGCGCAACCATGCCAACAAAAGCCACCAGCAACCAGACTGCCGCAAGCGCGCCAACACCCTGCCATTTTCCAGCATGGGCACTTTTAGGACGTACTGGTGTGTACTGTCCCTGCAACAAGTTGATGAAACTCCTGCTCCCGAACTGGTCAGCGAGGTAGTCGATAACACCGTGTGGTGACATGTCAACGTTGACGATATTCGGGTTGTTCTCTAACAAGCCAGCATCAACTGCACTCAGTTCGCCGTTTATCACAGCGATTTCATTGACATCCAGGCTGTTCAGAGCGAAAACCAGATTATCGATATCTACGATAGCAGCCTGGTCCTGGGCAGCGACCAGGGCCGTTGTGCCCTCAAAAAGTACACTTGCGCTATTGCTGTCGCTCGGCAGCACCTGGCTGTCTGCGACAAAATACCCGGGGTTAACGCCGAGTGATTTAAAACAGGCCAGCCAATTCACCATGGTTTCATGTGCAACGATGTTACAGCGTACTGGCTGACCGGCTTTGATGCCGGCATGCGCTATGTGCATGAGTTCGATGTCAGTAGCCACAAATTCTTCCACCGCAAAGGGCAGCGCACGGCGAATTTGCGCGGTGCTGCGGCCAGGTACGTCACAGGTCACCATCAGCACAAACTGGCTCGGCAGTAACACCACAGTGTTCTCTGGATCTTTCAGCCAGTCGATATTGGGGTCGGCAATGTCGGCCAGGCCGCGGTAGTCCGTAACGCCGGTGCCACGCACTGAACCATCATTTTCTTTGATGAGCCACTCGACGCCCAGGTCGTAACCTTCGAGCAGAGCCGAATCAGTATCGATGTCACCATCAGTTGATAGTGGCACTGCCTGGGAAAGCACACGTAAAAACAAACGCGGCATCAGATCTCCTCGGTGACGATGTCCAGATTTGAACGGAAGAGTTTACCAAAGTCTCGCCTTAGAACCGTAACTACACCGCTATTTGGGTCGCGAAACAACAGGCTCTGCAGGGTCACGGAACTGCTGCCCACCTGCGCCTGGGCATGTAACAGAAAATATTCGCTGGTGACCTTGAGACTGGCCTCGGCCGGCGCAAAATCCGCAAACGCCTGTACAAATTCGGCCACACTCTGGTACGCACGGTCTGCCTCTACAATGGGTTCAATCTGACTCAGGGTAAAGCTCTCATCCAGGGCTGCAAGGCTCTGAGCGTTGACGGTGTTGATGTTCAACGATGACTCCGTTTCCGGCAGGAGGCATACGTGTGGCAGCAGCAGTGCCAGCTGTTCACGGTCGATATTCTGCAGCAGATACAGTTCTGAGGCATCTACAACAGGTTGATTCGGCGTGCGATATGGGGGTTGGCTGATGAGATAATCAGAGTCCTCAGCGCCAAAACCGCTGATTTCAAGATCCGTATCTATCCAGTCTTTCCAGGCGTCTGCGATTTGCGGATTGATACCCAGATTCTGCGCCATGCGTTTGAGTTGCTCGGCGGCGACGTCGGCCTCAGATCCGGCCAGCCTGTTGAGGTTGAAACAGCCCTGCCTGTCGATCAGCTGGGCTTCCAGATAACCGCCTTCGTCCAGCTCAAAGGGCATGGTCTGCTGGGCCCAGATCTCGCCGTTGTGATCGATGTCTTTGCCGGTTGTATTGAAATCCTGAAACAGCGCCTGGCGCGCCAGGGTCTCAGCCCCCAGGGCGTATTGCAGCGCCTGGTTCTGTTCAAAAGTGTTCTGATGGGCGTTGATCACCAGGTTGTGACTGGCGAGCAGGCGGCTGGCAACCGCAAGTAAAATGGCGACAATAAGCAGCACGCTGACAAGGGCAACCCCCCGCTGCTGCCTGGCGCTTATCCGGCTAGACACTGGGCACCTCCCAGACGCGCTCAATGACACCGAAAGGTGGGATTTCTATGCGCATCAGGATGCCGGATAAGGCGGTGTTTGGATCACTCGGATTGGCGCCAGGCACCGGCCAGAAGGTATATTCGTTGCCGCTGGCATCCAGGGCAAAAAACTCCAGCTGTTCTATTTCAGTTAACAGTGTCTGGTACGCGGGTTCAGTATCCTGGGCGCGATCGAGTACCGGCCAGTAGCCCCGCAGCAGCTTATTGTCCTGTATGAGATAGCCGACCCGTTGGACTTCAGCGCGAGGTAACTGCAGCGGATTACGCCAGCCCCCGCGAGAGAATTCAATAACGCCGTCTGTGCCGATCAGCAGCGGGCGTTGTGGGTCGCCGTACTGATCACGTATAGGACGGTCAACCAGCTGCATGATATCCCTTTGCATGATCTGCATGGCGCGGTGGATGTCATTCAGCCGGGTGCCTCGATCAGACAGGTCGTCTTGTGCGCTGAGGGTTTGTGACAGCAACTGGCTGCTGATCACACCGATCAGGCCAAATATCATGAATGAGACCAGTATCTCGATTAAGGTGAAGCCGCGCGGCAGTGATTTCTGTTTGTGTTGCATCAGTTACGGCCGACAAAGGCGACGCTGTGGTCAAATGGACCAAGACGCTCGCCTTCAAGAAATTCATAAACGTCGACTTCAACGCGACGCATGACCGGTGAATCGGTAGCCGTGATGGCTGTGCGCACTTCCCAGTCCCTGCCACCCATGAACACACGTGTGCTGTCGCGCCCCTCAGGTAGCACCTGGGCTTCATTGCGCAGGCTGATACGTAACCGGTGCAGCTGGTTCTGACCGACCCAATGCGCGACGGTGCGGCGTTCCAGTGAAAATGTCTGATTGGCAACACCACCGATGGCGGTTGATATGGTGATACCCACCACTGCGATGACCACCACGGCAAGCAACATTTCAAGCAGGGTGAAACCAGCGTTGGCTTTCATGTTTCGTCGCTGCGGGTTGCCGCCGTACGGGTGAAACCGTCAGAGGCTAACAGCCATGCTCGAGTTTCCCATTCGATAGGCAAAATAGTGATTTCAAAAGGGGTGGTTTCACCACTGGAAAATAAAACAATTTGCGGGATGTCTTCGTCCGGGTCTTCCGGTGCCTGCAGGGTGCCGGGCAGATCTTCAACCGAGACATCAAATTCCACGTTACGATCGTAGGGGTCTGCGTTGAATGGCTTTTCACTGCGAGGGTTCCAGATGGCGTTGATTTCGTCAAACTCCGCAAAGCGGACGCCCTCCTCGTCAATGAAAACACCCCATTCCCGATTGCTCTGCAACGCTTTGTCGCGGGCAAACTCAATGCGCAATGCCAGCCGCTCGCTATATCCTCGCAGCGCCTGTTCTCGATCAGAACCGCTGAAAGAGCCGGCAACCACACCCATGAGAATAGACACCACCAGCACCACCACCAGAATTTCGATCAGCGTGAAACCCCGTGCGGATGGTTTGAAAGTGCGCATGTTCTGAATTGCTGTGGTTTAGATGTCCGCCAGTCGGATATCGGCGTTTAATCCTTCGCCACCTTCCTGACCGTCAGCGCCGAGGCTGTATAACGCAAAGCCATTGTC
>CBDUMB010000297.1:0-4720 GCA_965368205.1 uncultured Pseudomonadaceae bacterium
CAACCAAATCTCAGGGTCTGCGGCACAGTAATATTGTTTCCATCTTCGATTTCGACAAAGACGAAGATGTTCCGTTCATCACCATGGAACTGTTGCAGGGTGAAGAGCTGGCGGACCTGTTAAAAGCCTACCCCTCGGGTTTGCCTGAAGAGCTGGCCTGGAAAATCATTGAAGGCATGGTGCTTGGGCTGAAACATGCTCACGAAGAGGAAGTGGTGCATGCCGACTTCAAACCCGGCAATATCTTTATCACGCAGAAAAAAGTAGCCAAAATACTGGATTTTGGCATCGCGCGAGCGATGCGTATGAATTCGGGTTCTGAAGATACTGATTTCGATCCCGCACGTCTGGCGGCTTTGACGCCGGCTTACGCAAGCCGCGAAATGTTGAACGGCGACAATCCGGAACCTCGGGATGACATTTTCTCGCTCGGAATTGTCATCTACATGGTTTTAACCGGGCATCATCCTTACGGGCGTGTTCCGGCTAATGAAGCTGCCCGGGAAGGGCTTAAACCCGAACGGATTAAATCTTTGTCGCGACGGCGCTGGCGTGTCTTGGAAAAAGCGCTGCAACTTAATCGTCAGGATAGACCCGCGGACGTGCAGGAAGTTTTTGCCGGCCTTTTTGCGCCTTCACCCTGGCGCAACTGGTCCCTGGTGGCAACAGCAGGACTCGTGACAGCAAGCCTTGTTCTCGTTGCCTTGCAGGATTCAGCGTCGATCAACGAGGTGAAAGAAGAGGTTCGCCAGGAAACGCTGGTGGATGCGCAGATGAGCCGGATAGAAAAACTGTTAGATGAACCGGCATACGATACTAACTGGGAACGACAGCTGTTCGCGGAAGTACAGACCCTGCGAGCCCTGAGCCCCGCTATAGCGGATGTACAAGACTCGACGGATGCTGCCATCCCACATCCACATGATCGGATCAGCGCGCGCATTGCAGAATTGTATTCTGAACATATTCGTAATACCGCAGATCTACCCACCGCGTTTGCTCAATTTGAGGCGGGTCAGCAGTTTGTGGAACTGGCAGAGGTGCGTGCTGATCTGCACGAAAGGCTGCTGAACGAGCTTGATAGGCTTGCAGGCCAGCCGATCAGTGGACAGTGGTTGACCCGCTTTGAAGAATTGATGTTTCAGGCAAATACTTATTTTGCTGATTCGACACTTTTGGCGGTGACGCAGATCGAGTTAGTCGATTACGTCGTGCAGCAGTTGCAGCAGGACCTTATCAGCCGGGATATTCAACTTGCCCAGCAAACCTGGCGCGATGTTGAGAATAAGGTGTTTGATGGCGCTCAATGGCAATCCCTGCAGGATAGTTTCAGTGCGGCATTGACCAGCGCGCAGGCGCAAAAAGAGGCGCAAGTGCAGGTGCAAACCGCACAGCGTTTACAAAAACAGATGTCTGCCTCGCTGGCCGTGAGCTGCCTGCGCATGGATGTTGGTCAGATAGCGGCCCGGCTCGATAGGCTCACTGCAGCTCATCCCGGCCACGCAGCAATGCTGCGCGAACAGATTGGTGCGCGTCTGGGTGAATGTATCACTCGTCTTGGCGCCGTTGACCCGGACCGGGCTTATTCGCTCAAGAAACAGGCGCTGGCGCGCTTCAGTGGTATGCAGCAACTGCAGGATCAGCAGCTGGATCCCTGTTCACTCCACTATCTGGTGGGTAATGGCAATGCCAGCGGCAGAGGTAGTTTCTGTGCTGATCAGGTCAGTCAGGATCAGCGTGGTCCGCGACTGGTTGTTGTTCCGGGTGATCAGAGCCTGGCTAAATTTGCCATCAGCAAATATGAAATAAGCTGGCGGGATGTGAATCTGTTCTGTGCTGAAACCAAGTTGTGTGTTGCGGCGGCAGAAGAACACCTGCCCGTTACCGGCATGGCGGTTGATGTCGTTGAAGAATACGCGCAGTGGCTGAGTGATCGCACCGGTTATACGTACAGGCTGCCGACTGCTCACGAGTGGCAACAGGCAGCTCAGGGCGAGCCGGACCCTAATCGTAATTGTCGTATCGACGTTGGTGGTGTGCGACGCGGCGATGCCATGCTCGCATCTGAGAACGGTGCTGCGAACCCGTTGGGTCTTGTGCATGTATTAGGTAATGCGCAGGAACTGGTCAAGGACCAGTCGAGTTATGTGGCCCGCGGAGGTACGTTCAGCGATCCTATAGAACGATGTCAGATTGAAACCCAGCGCGAGATTGCCGCTCAGGGTGATCAGCGGACAGGCTTCCGTCTGGTGCGGGAAGTATCATGAGTTTATTGACCTTATCGCCTGAATCAACTCGTTTGCGACGTGTCGCCAAGGCGCACGCAGCCGGGGAAATTTCCCAGCTTGAATATCGCGAAGCACGCCGTCAGGTAATCAGGAAATTCGCCAGGGTGAATAAGGGGCCATCGGTCCAGGGTGCGGATGATACGGTGCCGCGCTTCGATCTGGAGACCACCTTACGTCGCTCGGAAGGCTTCCCTGAACCTGTGCAGAGTGTGCAGCGGCAACCCTGGTTGATGGGGTTGGTTCTGTTGGTGGTGGTGCTGGTCGCCATGGTGTTGCCATTGATGTCTTTCGCGGCCTTAATCCCGCCGGTGAGCGAGCGCGACCCTAATCCTGCTACGGCTCCGACCTACGAAATTGATCTGGTGCGCTGGCAGATACCGGAAGATCTGCAACCGCAGTTCGGCGAACCTGCAGAAGCGTTGCTGGCGGCTGGTCTGCAGACGCTGAAAAACAATGACGCGCCTCTGGCCCACGGTTTCAGCAGCTCTGAACTCACAGAAGTTGCTCGCTTTTTAAATGCTATTGGCGTGCATGATGAAGCGGTATCACTTTCCCGCGGCGACCTGCAGGATCTGAAAGCGCTGGTAGCTGCGCAGAAAAAGAAGCGCGGCGTGTCTCTTCTGCAGCTTGAGCAACTGGCTAAATCTCTACAGGACTGGTTGCGCGAAGAGGGTTTTGTGCTGGCCACTGCTTATATCCCAACCCAGGAAGTTGTCGACGCGACCGTCCAGATTGAGGTGGCTTTTGGCCAGCTTTCCAGCATTCGTGTGACCAACGAGGACACGGCTCAATTACACGCAGGGTTCACAGACCTGCTCGGCAAGCGGGTCGAGAAAAAGTCCGTAGAAACCCGCTTGAACATACTCAACCGACAACTGGGTGTGCAGTCTGAAGTGTATTTTCAACCCGGCGCTGAGGTGGGTGAAAGTGAAATGGTACTGCAGGTCAAACAACACCAGAAATTTGCCGGTTCCATTGGCCTGGATAATTACGGCGTTGAAGATCTCGGCGAGGAACGTCTGTCGCTTACAGGTCGTTGGAATAACCCTCGAGGTGCCGGCGACGTGATGACGGCTAAAGCATTTACAACCGTCGATAACAGTGCCCATCAATTTCTTCAGCTGGGATACGCTGCACCGATATTCGGTGGGCAGTTTGATGCAGCAGCTTACCTGTCGTATGCGGATCTGCAGTTGGATAATGGCAGCGCGCTGGCGGGGGATGGCCTGTTGTTTGATACGTATCTCACCGATACCCGCTTGTTTACCCGCACGCAGCGGCGAGAACTCACTTACAGCGCAGGACTGCACAATTTCAGTTGGGATGGCCTGCTTGATCAGCGCGCTTTGTTTGTCGCCTCAGCGTTGGAAGGTCATCAACTCTGGGATGAGCAGAAGATTGCCGCGCAAGGGTCGCTGCAGGCTCTGGTGGGCAACGTGGACAATACCCGCCCTGGTCAGGATGATTTTTACTGGCGTGTGCGTGGTGATCTGAACGCCTGGATGCCATTACCGCTGACAGAACGCTGGTTCGATGAGGGTCAGCAACCCAAATTAGTGCTGGATGTGCAATGGCAATTAAGCCAGACGGAATTGCCGCCCACGCTCAGACTGAATGCTGCCGGACCCCATGCCAGCAAAGGTTTCGCTCAAGGGCAGGTGCTCCTGGATCAAGGCCTGTTTGTCAGTTCAGCGCTTCGATTTGATGCGCCTGTCGGACAATGGTGGACGTTCTGGGATGTGGTTTATGGTGAACAGAAAGGTGGCGCGCAATCCTGGGCACACCTCAGTAGTGCAGGGTTAGGTTGGGAAGGCCAGGTGCTGCAGACCGCTTATGGCGCGCTGTCCAGCCGGCTCACGCTGGCTTATCCACTCTCCCATAAAGGTTCTGATGGAATTAAAAATGATGGCACACAGTTTTACTGGTCGCTGCGCTTTGTACATTAAGCGCCTGACCCTGATAGCGCTGGTGAGTACCTGTCCGCAGGTGCTGGCGGCGTCCGCAGAAGATTTTGAGGGTGAAGTCAGGGATGCCCTGGCCTCTGCGGATGCGGCCTGGACACGCAGTCTGTTGCTCCCTGACCCTGAAAACACCGCCTATGATGAGCAGGTTTTCATCGAACTCTCCCCGATTCTGGATTCTCCCGAGGGTGTGAAATTGCCCGAAGATCAGCAGATGCCCGAGTAGCAACTGTCACCGCTCTACAGACGCTAACTGTTATCAGTAGGGGTGTCTGGGCACGAGAAATGTGACATTTGTGTTACCGAGGCTAGGCTGGCTTGTGAGTGGCTACTAACTTCCTCGGCTTCAGGCTTATGCACAATTGCCAACAACGCTATTTCAGCCGCCGGATTGAAGCATCTTTCTCATCTACAGTATTACGTCGAATCTATAACTATTTGATTTAATTGATAAAAACAGCGATTTTCCTC
>CBDUMB010000298.1:0-4706 GCA_965368205.1 uncultured Pseudomonadaceae bacterium
CGGGTTTAGGGTCCATGCCTGGCGGTCCGGGCTTAGGGTCCATGCCTGGTGGTCCGGGTTTAGGGTCCATGCCCGGTGGTCCGGGTTTAGGGTCCATGCCCGGCGGCCCTTTAGGCTCACCTTTTTCATCTGCAGTCATCATTACCGTCAGCACTGATGGCAAAGGCTCGCGTAGTACGCTCGCTGTTAACATAACAACCCCCGTTATGGTTTAGGTGACCTGAGTGTGCACCTGTGTTACGCCAGTTTGCAAGTGTGAAGGTATGCCGAACCCGGTTAATAGCGGGCAAGTAGATCTGCGAAGCGCTCCGGGTAAGCGGCTTTAAACGCGTCCAATGCAGGCTCGTCAGCAATGAAACGTAACTGCTCTGACCATCCGTATTCGAGCGCCAGCGCCAACTGGTTGAACACTTCTTCGTCATCGTTGGCCTGTTCTGCAACCAACGCACTCGAATAGTGTTTATACGGATCGTTGGTGGGATTCAGTTCGTACATCTTTTTCAGGTGCTGTTTTGCTGTTTCAATGTTTCCCGTATAGGCGTTATAGATCGCTAAGTTACTCTGCAGTTGCCATTCTTTAGGGTTAATTGAAAAACGCTCTTGAGCAAGCTGGATAGCTTTGCTGAAAACTTTATCAGCCTCGTCAGAATGGCCGGGCATAAGTCGGTATGATTCACCCAGGCGCCCCCAGAGGCTGTAGTCATCTGGAAAGTACTCTGTCGCCTTCAGATAATAGTCCGCTGCTGAGCGATACTCGCGTTTGTAATGATAGAGGATGCCGAGTCCCGTCAATGCGTAGAGATTGTCATTGCTTATGGCGAGTGATTTTTTCCAGAACTGCTCTGCTTCGTCGGTATTGCCCTGACGATAAGTAACGCTGGCGAGGTTGTTCAAGGTCGAAACGCTCTGCGGTACTATGGCATGAGCTTTTTGGAGTTGGGCTGCGGCTTCGTCTAACCTGCCCAATCTGGTTAAGAACGTTGCAAATGCGTGATAGCTAAACCAGTAATTAGGTTCAATTCTGGTGGCTTCCAGATAAGTCTGCTCTGCCTCCAGCTTTTCGACATCGTCATTGTTCAATACCGCTCGTTCTTCCAGGACACCGGCTAACTCAAGCCTCACGTCCGCGGATTGTTGATTCAGATTAGAAGCTGCACTCAACTCAGTTAGTGCGCGGTCCAGGTCGCCCAACTCTTTGTAGTACCGACCCAGAGCCAGGCGTACGGTATACAAACCTTCACCCGCGCCATTCAGTTTTTCACAGGCCGCTCCCGCGGCAGAAAAATTGGAATAGCTCTCCTTGTATGCTCGAAGGTGAGCACTACAGAGCCCGGCGCTCGCCCAGATATAACTCGGATCAAGTTTTATCGCAGCGTCGAACAGATCGATTGCACTGTATAACAAGGTTGAGGAAACAATGGGCTGCCGCATGATCTCTTGCGCTTCCAACAGGTTTGCATAAGCCTCGGGGGAGCTTGTTGAAATCTGAGCCAGCCGCGCCTGATTTAATGCGGATAAGCCTTCGGGGAAAAACACCTGCGCAACACTCTGAGCAATTTCGGCCTGTATAGCCGGTATGCGTTGTTCGGATTGGTTGTCGTAGCTGTTGCTCCAGCGCAAAACTTCAGTACCTTCTGATACATCTATAAGTTCTATCTGAACTCTGAAGCGGTCTTGCTCGCGGCGAATGTAACCGGTGAGCAGGGCTGAAACATTCAGTGAATTGGCGATATCAACAAAAGTTTCTTCGCTTTGACGTTGTTGGTTGTATGCAAACGACGATCGTCTGGGGGCAACCTGTAAGCCTTCGATGGCTACCAACCGATTGAGGAGATCTTCAGATAAGGATTCCGGATAATACGGATCCGCCTCAAATCCTCCCCGGTTTTCAAAGGGTAACAGAGCCAGTGAACGTTCCGGGCTTGGATCTACAAGTAATTTCGTTGGCTGTGGAGGTTCGTACAGCCACCATCCACTCATAATTGTCGCCACGATTAACATGATAACAACAGCAGCTACCCGCCGGGATGTCAGGTTGCTGGTTTCTGGCGGCCCGCTTTTGGCACTCAGGTTGTCATGGGTGCCATTTTCAGGGCTTAAAGAAGATCGGAGCACGCTTGTTGCGTCCGCCTGGATAGCATCTACGATCACTGACCGGAAACGCGTTATGTCGTGGCGCTCCTTGAATACGGCTTGCACACCACCCAGGGAAAGCGCTAAGCCTGGTGGTAGCTCGGTGTCTTCCAGATAGATAACAAGAATCGGGACGTCGTTGGCAATAGCGTACTGAACCTCGTCGCGACAGTGTTTCGAGGCAACCGATCTGGGGGTCACAAAGAACAACAGCTTGCGCGAGCCACGAATAGCCTGAGCTAATTCATCCGTCCATTCGGCACCCGGACGAATGCCTTCGTCGTACCAGATATTCACGCCAAGGTCGCTCAGAGAGGAGATTTCCTCATAGACTTGAGAGTGATCCTGGTGTGAGTAACAGACAAAAACAAACTCGTCGTTTCCACTGTAAGCTGGTAACGGTGTGTCCACCCTGCAAATCCGCTAAATTCAGACAGTAAGTGTACAACAAACTCTCTTCTGACTCGCTGTTCAGAGATAGTCATTGCCAGGGTGCATCGGTGTTATCCTGTTTGTTCGGGCAACGATTGAAATGATCTGGGGAAACGGTTTGAAAAGAATAATTTGGTTTTTAGGTTTATTCATGTTGGGCGGCTGCACAGCGACATCAAATGTAGACGTTTACCTAACCAATATTACGCCGCTGCCATCGACACTGTTTGAACAGCGTGTGCGGCTGGATTTGCGCGTGAAAAATCTGAGTGAAACGCCCATACAGGCCACTGGCATTGATGTCGCACTGCGCCTTAACGGCAAACGTTTGGCGCGCGGTGTAGACGGTCAGGCGATCAGTGTTCCAAGGTTGGGTGAAACCACGGCATCAGTGGTCGTCAGTTCAAGTATTTTTGATACGGTCACGCAACTATTGTCGATGCGCGAGCGCGATACGTTTACCTATGGCTTAAGCGGCAAACTCATTACTCAGGGCATCGATAAGCGCTTCAACCGCAGCGGTGAGATCAGCCGAGCTGATCTGCAGCCGCTGGTGCAGGCCGCTAACTGAGACAGCTGGCGGTTGATTTGCGAACGGTCAAGCTTCGCGAACAAATTGCGCCATGCTGGCGGCAGTCTCGCGACTGATGTCCGGGCAGGCAATTGCAAATATTTCAACTCCGTGAGTGGTGCCCATGACCTGTCTGCAGCGCGCGGAGACGCCAGCACGCAGCAGGGTTCGATAAAACTCGATGCCTTCATCTCTCAGTGGATCACATTCGTTCACGCTGATGACGCAGGGTACGAGGCCTTTAACGTCTTCTTCGGTTGCAAAACTCGGCCACGCCAACACATTTTTTTCGTTGAACGCGTCGATGCCGTAGGCCATGGCACCCCGATTGGAATGCAGTTCAAGCAGAATGCCGTTGTTTTCTGTGGATGATGGAAAACGCGCTTGTGGCCATTGCCCGGCGATGTAAGGACACAAGGCGTATAAACCTCGAATCAGATTCAAGTCGCCGTCCGCTTTAAGCTTGAGGCCAGTTGCCAGGGTCAGGTTGCCGCCACCGCTTTCTCCCGCGACGATAATATGATTGGTATCGATATTGAAAGCTTCAGCCTCACCGATGACCCATTTCAAGCCGGATACACAATCGTTTAAACCGGCAGGAAAAGGCGCAACCTCTGGCGCTGACGAAGGCGTTAACGCGTTGCGGAAATCTACCATGGCCACGGCGACACCTTGTTGAGCCATGATTTTGCCCCAGGCGCGATACATGCCATCGTAACAGGACAGCGATTGCATGCCGCCGCCATGGATATAGTAAATGCAGGGTAACTTTTCGCCGTTATCAGGACGGATAAAGCGAAGCTTTATGGTGTTGTTATCTGGTGACGACACGAAGCTGTGTTCGCTGATGGCAAGTCCATCGGAAGGCGCAACCTGTTCATTGTCGATCATGTCCATGATCGCTTTCATTTGTTCCTGCGCGGCTTTAGCCTCGTCGCTGTTAACTTCAGCTAACAGTTCTTCCCGACTGCTGACGTCGCTGGTTTCACTGGTAGGCATAGCGCCCATGAAAGTCTTGATGCGGGGATCAATTCGGGGGTCGTTTAAGATTTTAGACATGGCTGGAATACCTGCCATTGTTTGCAGGTATTCAACCATAAATGTCTGTGAAATGGCGTAGCTTTGATCTTTACTGTTAGACGACGCCGTAAGCAATCATGGCATCTGCAACTTTGATGAAGCCGGCAATGTTTGCGCCTTTCACGTAGTCAATGTAGCCATCATCAGTTTTACCGTATTCAACACAACTGCTATGAATATCGCCCATAATGTTGCGCAGCAGCGTCTGTAGCTCTTCTTCTTTCCAGGTGATGCGCGCACTGTTCTGACTCATTTCCAGGCCGGATATGGCCACACCGCCGGCATTGGCGGCTTTGCTGGGCGCAAACAATACCTTTGCGTTAACAAAGTCGTGGATGCCTTCCTGTTCGGTGGGCATGTTTGCACCTTCGGATACCGCCATGATGCCGTTTTTGATCAAGGTCTGTGCTTCTTTCTGGCTGATTTCGTTCTGGGTCGCGCAGGGCAGGGCGACATCAGCTTCTATCTGCCAGGGGCGTTTACCTTCATG
>CBDUMB010000299.1:0-4698 GCA_965368205.1 uncultured Pseudomonadaceae bacterium
TTACAGCCCGCCACGAACAGGGTGCTGGCTTTATGGCAGATGGCTATGCGCGCGTGCGTGGTACGCCCGGTGTCTGTTTTGTGGTCACCGGGCCTGGGTTAACCAATGCGCTAACCGCTATGGGGCAAGCCCTGGCTGACAGCGTGCCGTTGCTGGTTGTTGCCACGGTGGGTGACCAGAACAGGCGTGAGGGGCGCTTACATGAGCTGCCTGATCAACTGAGTATTGCATCCGGGGTCAGCATCGAGGCAGTTCAACCCCAGGATCCACAAAGTGCAATATCGTGGTTGCAAAATGCGCTGGTTGCTCATCACACCGAGCGACCTGGGCCCCGATACCTGCAGATTCCCCTGTCCTGGTGGCACCAGGATATCGAGCTGCTGCAGACGTCTGCATCATTGCCGAGCGCAACTACGCCCCCCGTACCTGACGTGACTGCTGCGCTGGACCTGTTGGACGAGGCGGCACGTCCGGTCATTGTGGTGGGTGGCGGCTGCAAAGCTGCAGGTCCACAGGTGCGACAACTGGCAGAAGCGCTGGGGGCACCGATAGTGAACACCGTAAATGCAAAAGGTCTGATCCCCGCCAGTCATCCTTTGTGGGTGGGCGGATCACCGTCCCTGCCCGGCGTGCGTGATTTGCTGGCGGCTGCGGATGTGTTGGTTGCGGTTGGCACGGAGTTAGGCGAAACGGATTTTGATCTGTTGATGCTCGGTGATATCGCCTGGACCCAACCAATGTTGCGTATCGATATTGATGCGCAGCAACTGAAGCTGAACGCTGAGCCGACCGTTGGTCTGGTTGGAGATGCCGCGGAAGTGCTCTCCAGGCTGCTCGCGGGTGTGCCTGCGGAGCCCCGTGTGAGCTGGTGCGATGTTGCATTATTGCGACAGGAAAATGCGCGCTATCAGCACATGCACCCTGATTTTGCAGCTTTCTTTCAGGTGATTGATACGGTTCTACCGACCGCTGTGGTGGTGGGTGACTCAACTCGGCCCACATACTACGCCACGTGGATGTGGGAGCGGCCGAGTCCCGCAACCTATTTTCATTCAGCGTCTGGCTACGGCACGCTGGGTTACGCGTTACCTGCAGCCATAGGCGCTCAGATTGCCCAGCCCCAGGTGCCGGTTGTGGCCCTTATCGGAGATGGTGGCATCCTGTTCACACTGGGAGAGCTTGCGGTTGCGGTAGACGCTGAAGTATCGGTAAAAATCATTATCTGGAACAACAGCGGTTTTCAGGAAATTGCCAACAGCATGGCGGCGAGTGGCATCGATGCTTCCAGCACCCAGTACCGGGCGCCGGATTACGCGCAGATCGCGGCAGGTTTTGGCGCAACAGTCTGCGCGCCGACGGATCTGGTGGAACTGGCGCGCGCGCTGGGCGAGCCTGTATCTGGTCCTATGGTCATTGTGATGGATGAAAGCAACTTTGTGCATCAACCTTCAGGGAACTGGTATTGAACACCTTACCATTGAGTGACATGTGCAAGCGCCTGCTTGGCCCCAGCGATGATGTCTGGCAGATCCACTACGATGCTCTGGCGCGAACTGCGCGCGGCGAAGACATCGTGCTGATGAGTGTGGGTGATCCGGATTTTGATACACCAGAAGAGATCATAGAAACCCTGGTCAGTAAAATCAGACAGGGGCGAACGCACTATTCACCGGCGGAAGGTGAACTTGAGCTGCGTCAGGCCATTGCGGATCTGGAAACCCAGGGTACCGGCAGGACGTTTACACCTGATAATTTTGTTGTGCTGCCTGGTGCCACAGCTGCTATCTACGCCAGCCTGGCCTGCATCTGTAACCCTGGTGATGAGGTGGTGATTCCGGAACCCATGTATATCGGGTATCGACCGATGTTGAGCGCGCTCGGGCTTACCGCACGGACCGTCGCGTTAGATTTGAGTGATGATTGCGCGTTGGATGTGGATGCCGTGCTGGCTCAGATCAATGGGCGAACCAGGGCGGTACTGATCAACACGCCGGGTAATCCCTTTGGCAACATCCTGCCGCGAGAAACGCTGGCGCAGTTGGCCGATGCGCTTCTAGAGCGAGGCGTGTGGTTGATCTGCGATGAAGTTTATTCGCTGTTCACCTTTGACGAACCGCATGTGTCGCTGCTCAAAGCGGCCACAGAGCTGGACAATGTGGTTGTGGTCGACGGCTTGTCAAAATCTCATGCGATGACGGGTTGGCGGGTTGGCTGGGTCGCCAGTCCTGCCAGCCTGACGCGGGCGATCACGGCGTATTCCGGTTCAGCTTTTTTTGGCTGTAGTCAGTTTATTCAGGATGCAGCCGCTTTTGCACTGGTCCACAACGGCCCCCATGTTGAAGACATGCGGCTAGCTTATCAACGGCGCCGCGATTATGTGTTGCAGCGTCTGGATAACATTCCACAGCTGTCTTACGTAAGGCCCAAAGCCGGGATGTTTGTCATGATGGATGTCAGCCGCATGAGTAACAGTGGGCTTGTTTTTGCTCAGGATCTTCTGGCGGCCCAGGGTGTATCAGTGATTCCCGGTGAGGGGTTTGGTGAGGTGGCCAGAGACTTTGTGCGCCTCAGTCTGACGCATAAAACGAACATGCTGGCACAGGCCATGGATCGAATAGAGCGTTTTGTCGCGGGCTGACGTTAACCTTGCTCAGGAGCTGCAGGACAGCATCGAGCAGCCGACCCGGGTGCGCGCCCATTCCGGCCGTTTGGCGGCATAAATTTCGTTTTCCGGCTGCTCATCGTATGGCTTGCGCAAAACGTCGAGAAGCTTGTTAACGTAAGCGAAGTCGCCTTTTTCTGCATCATCAATGGCCAGTTGTGCCAGGTAGTTGCGCAGGACGAACTTCGGGTTAACGGCGTTCATGCTGCCTTTTCGCTGTGCGCCTGTGCCTTGTTGGTGAACAATTTGCGCGTAGTGCTCCAGCCATTGCCCACGCTTTGTCAGATACGCCTGGTTAAGTTGGTCTGGCTGGTAGTAGGCGACATCAAAACATTCTGCTGTCTCGGGCTGGGCTGGATCAAACTCTGCCAACGCTCTGAAAAACAGCGTCATGTCTGTCTCAACTTCGGTGAGCAGAGATAACAGGCTGTTGCTTAAGCCGGCGTCATAGACGTTAAGCCCCAGTTTGTGGGCAATCATCTGTTGCCACTGCGACTCGTAGTCGGTGGCGTAATCCGACAGTGCAGCCTCGAGCGGTTTGGTGTCTTCAATCAAGGGTAGAATCGCGTTAGCAAGCTGCATGAGATTCCACTGACCGATCGCAGGTTGCTGATCGTATCTGTAACGTCGATTTGCAGCGTCTGTTGTATTCGGTGTCCAGTGAGGATCGAAGTCCTCGAGCCAGCCATACGGGCCATAGTCGATGGTTTCGCCAAGGATAGACATGTTGTCCGTATTCATCACACCATGCACAAAGCCGACCCGCATCCAGTGCACCATAAGCACAGCGGTGCGCTGACACACTTCTTTGAACCAGGCGATATACCTGTCTCGTGGATTGTCGTGTTGGTTGACGAGAAGTGGAAAGTCCCGCTTGATCACATAATCCGTGAACTGACGCAGTAAATCTGTTTCATTGCGTGCAGCCAGGATCTGGAAATGACCAAATCGCACAAATGATGGGCTCATTCGACAAACGACGGCGCCCGGTTCGTGTTCGGGATGTCCGTCGTACAGCATATCCCGCAACACATCTTCGCCGGTGCCAATCAGGCTCAGGGCGCGCGTGGTGGGTACACCAAGATGAAACATGGCTTCGCTGCATAAAAATTCGCGTACAGAAGAACGCATGACAGCCAGTCCGTCTGCGGTGCGGGAGAAGGGTGTCGGCCCCGCGCCTTTCAGCTGCAGCATCCAGTGTTGACCGTTGTGCTGAACTTCACCCAGGTTGATAGCGCGACCGTCTCCCAGTTGTCCGGCCCAATTGCCAAACTGATGACCGCCATAACAGGTAGCGTGAGGAACCATCCCTTCAACGGTCCTGTTGCCGGCAAAAACCTGCAGGAAATCAGGACTATGACAGTCCTGTGCGGTCAGCCCGATCAGCGCGGCTGCTTCGTCAGAGTGTGCCACCAGATATGGGGCGCTGACCTTGGTGGGGCTGACGTGGGCCCACACTGCACTGTGCAGCTGGCGGCGCACGTTTTCCTCCAGTGGGTCACCAGGCAACGTCTGTATAAATTGATTATCAAAGGTCAGGATTTGCATAGCACAAGGTTACCTGAGAGGCTGCTGCAAAGGAAAATGAATACCTCAATCTTGTACCCTGGAAGTCATGTCAATTAATCTGGATCAAGTGGCGTTTGCCAATGAAGCTTTTTACCTGGCCTTTGAAAGTAAAGACTTTGAGGCGATGTCCCACATCTGGTCCAGCGAGAGGCAGGTCATTTGTCTACACCCGGGCTGGTCAGCTCTGGTCGGTCGGCGGGATGTGCTGGATAGCTGGAATGATATTCTCAGCAATCCACAACAGGGTCAGGTGAGTTTTTATGGCGCCCGGACCATAAAAATGAGTGACGATACGGCCGCTGTGGTTTGTTATGAACAGGCGGGAAGCAATGTAATGGTTGCCACCAATTTATTCGCCACTGAACAGGATCGTTTATGTCTGGTGATGCATCAAGCGGGTTTTTGCGCTCATCCACCAAGTGCCTGACGTGCGGCCTGGTCCTCTCGCACGCTGGGGAAAGTGATGT
>CBDUMB010000300.1:0-4679 GCA_965368205.1 uncultured Pseudomonadaceae bacterium
GGCGATCGAGCCGCGGTACATCGATTGCCAACCTTCTTCCTGCAGCGTCTGCAACACAACACCTGCCTGTACAATGACCGTACGCTCCAGCGGATTGATCTGCTCTATGGTGCGCATGCGTTCCAGCGACAGGACAATATCGTCCGGGTTGGTCAGCGCACTTTCAACCAGCCCGGTCAAACCACCATGGGTCACAACACTTTGGCGGTGGGCATGGCAGATAGATAGAGCAAGACTGACTTCTTCGGTGTTACGCGGCCGCACAAGTACCTGAGCGGCAATGGTATCGCTACGCCAGATACCCGCACTGCGAGAGGTGACGTCTGCATCGAGCAGCACACACTCTTCTCCCAGTTTTTTCTGCAATTCCAGGACTACCGGGCGGCTTTGCGTCGCGGCGGCGGCTGATTCAGACATGTCAGATCCTCCCAATATTACTCAGGTCGTGCGGCCAGATTCTTCCACAAAGACCAACACATCAACACCATCACAAACATGAGCGGCACAGAGGCCAGGGTCACCGCTGATTGCAGAGGCCGCAGCCCGCCCATCGCAATCAACACTATCGGTAACAGGCCTAACAACACAGCCCAGAAAATTCGATGTTGACGACTGGGATGTTCACTCTCTGGCAGATTTCGAGTCACCGTCGTGGCCAGAGTATAAGAGGCGGAGTCGTAACTGGTGGCCGCAAATATCACGCATACGACGGTAAACAATGCAATCACCGCAGATGCGTTCGGCAGCGTGTGCAGAATAGCCAGAATAGCTTCCGGCGCCTTGCCTGCACCAATCATGCCCAACACATCAACTGTACCGTTGAGCTCCTGAAAAACAGCGTAGTTACCGAGAACAACAAAAAACACCGTACATCCCAGGGTACCAAAACCCAGACAACCGAGAATGATCTGTTGCATGGTGCGCCCGCGGGAAATCTTGGCAATAAAAATACCCATAAAAGGACCCAGCGCCAACCACCACGCCCAGTAAAAAACGGTCCAGGATTCTACAAAATCGGACGTTGCCTGGGGGTCTGTCCAGGTGCTCATGCGAACAAAGTTCTGCAACAACATACCGAGGGTTTCAACACCAAGCTCAAGAATAAACAGGGTAGGCCCGGCAACCAGGACAATGGCAACCAGTAACATGGCCAGCCACACATTCAGATTACTCAGCCGTTTGATGCCTTTTTCCAAGCCTAACCAGGCACTGGCGCCAAACAGTATCGTAATGGCTCCGATGACAATCAGATCCAGCGTGAAGCCCAGACCCTGACGATCGAGACCCAGCAAATCACTGACAAGGGTGCCAATTAATGGCACCGCCAGGCCGATACCCGTACTACAGGCCCCCACCAGACCGACAACAAAGACCAAATCAATAATCGGGTCTACATAGGGGCGCAGCCGCGGTTTGATCACATCAGCACAGGCTTCACTGAGACGCAGCGTCGAGGCGCCTTTAATGTAGTAGGCATAACCCATGGCTATGCCGGGCAGACAGTAAAATGCCCAACCGATAAAACCCCAATGAAAAATCGGATAACTGGTGGCCCAGGGTAGCGCTTGTGCGCTCTGCGATGGCATCCCAAACGGTGGCGCCAGATAGTAGTGTGCCCATTCGATACTTCCCCAGAACAACACGCTGGTGCCAATACCACCGCAGAACAGCATGGCGCTCCAACTGAAGGTTGAGAACATGGGTTTGGTCTCATCCCGCGCAAACAGGATATGACGGTGGCGCCCAAACGCCAGTACCAGAAGAAAAACCAGTGAGCCAATCCCGGCAAGAATGTAAGCGACGCCAAAATTCTGCGTGAGAAAGATAAACGCATCACCCAGCAGAACCTTGCCTTCCTCGGGATAAAGTGCCAACGGCAGGCATAAAGAAACAAGCAGCGCGACGCTGCTGAGGAAGACCGGAATATCAATAGACGCAGCAGGCTGCAGCTGCGTGGAGCGGCTCATAAACATCGCCAAAATCGGTTGAGGCACCTACACTATGCACCAGCAAAGTTATTGCAAGCCCAATTGTGGCTGGATATTTGATGAATTTTGACGCGGCGTACTATCAGCGCTACTACCACAACCCCAAAACGCGTGCGGTTTCACCCGAGGAACAACAACGCCAGGCAACCTTTATTGCCGCTTATCTGCGATATCTTGCAGTCGAAGTGTCTTCTATCCTTGATATCGGCTGTGGCATCGGCACTTTTTTACAGCAATTCAAAAATGAGTTCCCAGACGCATCACGCCACGGCGTTGAGTTCAGCACTTATCTGTGCGAACACTATGGATGGCAACACGGTTCCGTGGTCGACGTTGATACAGCGCCTGCTGACCTGGTCGTTTGTAACGACGTCCTGGCCTACCTGGATAAAAATGCCTGCGCACAGGCCATACAACATCTGGCTGAACTTGCTCAATCTGCGTTGTATCTCAGCGTGATGACCAGCGAGGATATGGCCATTGTCGATACAGAACACAGCGACATGCAGCAACAACCACGGTCTTTTCGCTGGTACCGTAAACACCTTGACCCCCACTTTCAAAGCGTGGGTGGCGGTCTGTTTATAAAAAAGCCGCTCACCGTTTCACTGTGGCGCCTGGAACACACCTAGGGACACCTCTATGCCATTAGACCATGCTCTGAAATTATGCAGAGACCTGCAACGCGGCGATCAGTCTGCGGTGGACGTCATGCAACAAACTTACACACGCATAAACGAAGTTAACCCCCAGGTTAATGCATTAGTCAATTTACTGGATCCGGACGAAGCACTTGCGCTGGCGCAGCAGGCTGACGCGGTCCCCGTTGCTGAACGGGGTCCGTTACATGGGCTGCCTATGGCCACCAAAGACGCCGTTGATGTTGCAGGTTTCCCAACCACCAAAGGCTTTGCGCCCTGGGCCAATAAAGTTGCACGCAAAGATGATGCCCAGGCTGAACGCTTGCGCAACGCCGGCGCTCTATTCATCGGTCATACCAACATGCCGGAATTTGGGCTGGGTTCAAATACATTCAACAGTTTGTTTGGCCAGACGCTCAACCCCTATGACCTGGAAAAGACCTGCGGTGGCAGCAGTGGAGGCGCCGCTGTGGCTTTGGCCACGCGCATGCTGGTTTTAGCCGACGGCAGCGACATGGGGGGATCGTTACGCAACCCGGCCAGTTTCTGCAATGTGGTTGGCCTGCGACCCTCCATTGGACGCACGCCTAAAGGTGACGGATTCGGCTGGCTGGGCAGACTGACCACCACCGGCCCGATGGCAACAAACGTGGCAGACACTGCATTATTGTTTTCGGTACAGGCTGGTCCAGACCCTACAGATCCGCTCACACTCAACGAACCTGGAGAGGTTTTTCTCGACGCTCTGCAACCACGACAAGATCTGCACGGGCTGCGTATTGCTTACTGCCCGTCCATAGGAGATGCGCCCGTTGAACCTGCCGTTGCAGCGGTCATAGCAAAAGCTGCAGATACTATGGCAAATCTTGGCGCAGAGGTCGTCGAAACAAACCCACCGCTGGATCAGGCCATGGGTGTGTTTCAGGTCATGCGTGCAGCAGCGCTGGCTAACCTGGGGCACGCTTTGAATCTGACGATGCCGGATTGGAAAACCAAGGCGAAGTCCACAGCGGTATGGAACATTGAGAAAGGTCTGGCGTTAAGCGCCGCCGATATTTATGCCGCAGAGCTGCGGCGCACCCGCATATACGCAGACTGTGTTGAATTCTTCAGCAGCTTCGACGCTCTCATTCTACCCGCTGCCCAGGTTGCACCTTTTGACAAAGACATTGAGTGGATTGAGGCGATCAACGAGACGCCGATGGCCACCTATATCGACTGGATGACGGTGTGCTGCGCAGTAACTGTGACGGGATTACCCGCCATCTCCGTCCCGGCAGGTTTTACCGAAACAGGCCTGCCCGTTGGCCTGCAGATTGTTGGCAAACCCCGCGCGGATCTGGCGCTGCTTAAACTCGCGCATTGCTACGAACAAGCCACGCTGTTTTATCAGCAGAAACCTTCAGTTTGCGCGACATGACAACACCACCGGCAGAAGCCGTTAGTGACAAAAAACGATTAATGGTGATCACGGCACACCCCGACGATGCTGAATTCAACGCGGGTGGCCTCATGCTGAAGTGGGCCAGCGCCGAGCAGGAACTGCTGATTTTATGTCTCACCGACGGATCCGCCGGCCACCACGAGTTAGCCACAGAAGATCTGGCCGGTATCCGCCAGGAAGAGGCCCGCAACGCAGCCGACTTACTGGGCGCTAAAGTAGTGATCTGGGATGTGCGGGACGGCGAGCTCGAACCAACGATCAACTTGCGCAAACAACTCATTGGAGACATTCGGGCATTCCGACCAGACCTTATTCTGACGCACCGCACCGCAGACTATCACCCGGACCACCGCGCCTGCGCCCAGCTTGTGATGGACGCCTGTTATCTTCTGCAGGTACCTAATATCGCGCCCTCATACCCAGTGATGCAAAACATCCCGCCGGTGCTGCTGTTCGCCGATCGTTTCCAATATCCTCGACCATTCCAGCCTGATTGGGTCTGTGATACCAGTGATGTACTCAGTGGTGTCGTAGAGCTGTTACACTGCCATGCAAGCCAAGTGTATCAATGGTTACCCTACCCACAAGGCATCGAAGTACCTGAGC
>CBDUMB010000301.1:0-4660 GCA_965368205.1 uncultured Pseudomonadaceae bacterium
AGGATCATCCTGCAGATGCTGATCGCATCGGTATTGCCATCGGCTCAGGTATTGGTGGCATCAATTTAATTGAAGAAACCCACTCGACGCTGCTTAAAAGCGGGCCGCGGCGGGTTTCGCCGTTTTTTGTGCCAGGTTCGGTCATCAACATGATTTCTGGCAACCTGTCGATCAAGTATGGTTTCAAAGGACCTAATATCGCCATAGTCACAGCCTGCACAACGGGTACCCATAATATTGGTTTCGGTGCACGCATGATTCAGTATGGCGAAGCCGACGTCATGGTTGTGGGTGGCTCGGAGTTTGCGACGTCACCCATATGCGTTGCAGCTTTCAGTTCTATGAAAGCCCTATCGACACGGAACGATGAACCGGAACTGGCATCACGCCCATGGGATGAAGACCGGGATGGTTTTGTCCTCGGTGATGGTGCCGGTGTATTGGTGATTGAAGAGTATGAGCGTGCCAAGGCACGCGGCGCTAAAATTTATGCCGAAGTGCTTGGGTTTGGTATGAGTGGCGATGCTTACCACATCACCGGGCCTGCAGAAAATGGCGAAGGCGGCGCGGCGGCAATGGTTAATGCACTGAAAGATGCGTCGCTTAATCCCGAAGACCTTGGCTATCTGAATGCTCACGGTACCTCAACACCGCTGGGTGATGTGGCGGAGACAAAAGGCATTAAGTCGGTCTTCGGCGATGACACAAAGCTGGCAGTGAGTTCAACCAAATCGATGATTGGTCACCTGCTTGGTGCAGCGGGTTCCGTTGAAGCGATATTTACTGTGAAGGCACTGGCAGATCAGGTTCTACCACCAACAATTAATCTGCATAACCCGAGCGCGGATTGTGATCTGGATTATGTGCCTAACGAAGCACGCAAGGTCAGCATCAAGACCGCGGCGAGCAATTCGTTTGGTTTTGGTGGAACCAATGGAACCTTAGTTTTCGGCACACTCTGACGGTCGTTGTGTATGCCGCGTAAGTGGTTGATCGGTGCCGCAAGCCTTCTTCTCGCGGGGTTTGCTGCTGCCGCATTGGTGTACTGGCAATTTCTGCGATGGGCAGACACACCGGTCAGCGCTGATGCGGATCTTGTTATCAATTTCACTGTTGGCGAATCCCTGGCTACCCTTGCTGATGAACTGGCCGTCGCAAACTACATGTCTGATGAGCGGCGTTTAGTTCTGTTGGGTCGGTTAACTGGTGCGGACACCCGTCTGCAGGCCGGCGAATATCTGTTTGAACGAACGGCAACACCGCGGCAATTGCTCAACAAGCTGACCCGCGGAGATGTTGTTCGTCACGCCTTCCGTATCGACGAGGGTATTACGGTCCTGCAGCTGCTGCAGCAGCTGCGCAATCAGCCGGCGTTACAGCATACCCTGCAGGCCAGAGATGCCCAGAGCCTGGCAGATGCCCTGGCGCTGTCAAAGGCTTCTGCTGAGGGTTTATTCTTTGCTGATACCTATCAGTTTACCCGGGGTCATACAGATGTGCAGCTGCTGCAACGCGCAGCGGCAGCGCTTGATGCGGCACTGATGGAAGTCTGGCAGGACCGCAGTGAGCGCTCTGTGTTAGACAACCCTTACGAATTACTGGTGCTTGCTTCAATCATAGAAAAAGAAACGGGTCGTGCGGAAGATCGCGAGCAGATCAGTCAGGTGTTTCACAAACGACTGGCGGACAATATGCGTTTACAGACAGACCCCACAGTCATTTATGCGCTGGGCGAGGACTTTGACGGCAATTTAACCCGCGCGCACCTGCAGGTTGAGTCACCTTTTAATACTTATCGCGTTCGGGGCCTGCCACCAACACCGATAGCAACCGTCTCGCGTGCCTCACTGCATGCTGCTGCACACCCGGCACCGGGTGACTATGTCTACTTTGTCGCAAAAGGCGATGGGGCCAGTCAGTTTTCCCGCACCCTGGCTGAACACAATAAGGCGGTGCGCAAATACCAGCTGGGGTTGACGGAGTGATCATGGCCAAGCCGGGCAAATTCATCACACTGGAAGGTTCCGAAGGGGCTGGTAAATCCACCAGTCTCGATTCACTTTGCCAACACCTTGTCAGCGCAGGCATTGATGTTTATCAAACCCGCGAACCTGGTGGGACGCCGATGGCGGAAGCCATTCGTGAGGTAATGCTGGCAGATTGGCAGGAAAGTGTCAGCGGTCTAACCGAGCTTCTGCTGGTGTTTGCCGCGCGCCACCAGCATTTAACCCATGAAATCAAGCCGCGCCTGGCCCGCGGGCAGTGGGTTGTTTGTGATCGCTTTACCGATGCGTCCTACGCTTATCAGGGGGTTGCGCGGGGTACACCGCTGGCTTATGTATCGGCTTTGGAAGATTGGGTGCAGGATGGGCTGCGGCCTGACCTGACGTTGTACCTGGACCTCGATCCGGAGATTGGGCGAAAACGCATAGCCGACCGCGAGCAGGATCGGATGGAAAATGAACAGGCTGAATTTTTTCGGGCGGTTAGAGCGGGTTATCTGCAGCGTGTAGAAACAGAACCTGCAATGCAGTTAATAGATGCCAGTCAATCAATCGCATCGGTGCGTGCCGCCATGCTTGCCATAGTTGATCCCTTTATCCAGCAGAGTCTGGCATGAATACGTTTTATCCCTGGCACAGTGATTTGTTACAGCGTCTGACTCGGCAGCGGGACGAAAACAAGCTGCCTAACACACTGGCGTTGACCACTCCACCCGGGTGGGGGCATAGACAGTTGCTCAGAGATATTGCGGGCATGCTGTTACAGACGCCCCTGCCAGATAATGAAAACGAGTTTGCTCATCCTGATTTTCGGTGGGTAGAGCCAGATGGGGCGGAAATTAAAATAGCTGAAATACGCCGGGTCACTGAATTCGCCGTACAAACCTCACAGATAGCGCCACGCAAGGTCGTGGCTATTTTTGATGCGCATCTGCTTAATCGCGCAGCCGCTAATGCGCTCCTGAAAACCCTGGAAGAGCCACCTCCAAATACCCACCTGGTGCTTGCCACTCCGTTTTGGAGTCGTCTGATGCCCACCGTGCGCAGTCGCGCTCAGCGTTACAGTCAACGTCCGGATCATACTGCTGCGCGTAGCTGGCTTGAGCAGCAGGGGGTTTCAATTTCAGATATAGACTATGCAACTGCGGGCTATGCACCCTTGAATGCGCTTGAGACTGCCGGCGGTGCATCGCTGGAGAAATGGCTGGAAAGCCTGCCTCGTATCGATCTGGCAGCGGCTCTTGAACAAGCCCAGAGCGCCGGTGTCATGACCTGGCTCGATCAGTGGTACCGGCGATTGCTGGCGCATCTGAGCGACGCCCCTCTTGCGGGTATACAGGCTGAAGCGGCTGCAGTTTTGAGTTTTACAGATGCACTTTTGTCTGCCAGACGGCAGATTGATACCTCGAATTCAGCCAATCAACGTCTCCTGCTGGAAGCGTTGATTGTGCGCTGGGTGGCGCTGTCGCGAAGAAGTAGCGCTTAAGCCGGTGAAACTGCGGCCTGCTTCATACTTTGGCCATTGACAGCAGTTAGAGCGCACTCGAGTATAGTGTCAGGCCGGGTCGGAAGGTTTTCTGCTCGGCATTTGTCATCACGAATATGAAAACAGGATGTTTTATTCATGTCTGTAGCGAAACGCGGCGTCAGAAACGGAATATTGTCTTTGGCGATCAAAGATAAAGCCGTTCTTTACGCGGCTTACATGCCATTTGTGCAGAATGGCGGCTTGTTTATTCCCACCAAAAAAGAATACGACCTGGGTGATGAGGTCTTCATGTTGCTGAACCTCATGGACGAAGCCGAAAAAATTCCTGTCGCGGGTAAAGTGGTCTGGATTACGCCAAAAGGTGCTCAGGGTAACCGCGCGGCTGGAATTGGCGTGCAGTTCAACGACCAGGACGATGTGGTCCGCAGTAAAATCGAAACTTATCTTGCCGGAGCGTTACAGTCCGACCGCCACACACACACCATGTAAACTCTGTTTGTGTTTGTTGACTCTCACTGCCACCTGAATTATCTCGAAGACCCAATCGGGGCCATCGAGCGCGCGCGCGAGCGCGGCGTGAACGAGTGTCTGTGTATTGGCGTTGATCAACCTGCTATTGAAGAAGTGCTGCAGTTTGCGGCCGACTACGAACATATCTGGGCCAGCGTTGGTGAACACCCCGGTAGCTGCAGTGGGGATGCTTCCTGGGTGACTGAATATATGCACCGCCCGAAGGTGGTGGCCCTGGGCGAAATGGGGCTGGACTATCACTATGTGGAAGACCCTGCCGCACAAGCGCTGCAGCGCGAAACTTTTGCCCAGCAGTTGGCGTTGGCAGACGAACACAACTTTCCGGTGATCATACATACACGTTCTGCCCAGGCGGACACGCTGGCGCTGATTCGTGATTTCCCCCGCGTCACCGGCGTTCTGCACTGTTTTACCGAGTCCTGGGCGCTGGCCAGCGCGGCCATCGACCTGGGCTACTATGTGTCGATCTCAGGGATTGTTACGTTCAAGAATGCCGCCAATGTCAGAGAGGTTGCGCTGCAGATTCCAGATGAGCGCCTGCTGATCGAAACCGATGCACCTTATCTGGCGCCGACACCTAATCGTGGTAAGAAAAACGAACCAGCCTTTGTCACAGACACTGCGGCATTTCTAGCTG
>CBDUMB010000302.1:0-4660 GCA_965368205.1 uncultured Pseudomonadaceae bacterium
CCGAAATAACCGCAGTCAGAAACTGGCGCACGTCTTTACACCATTGGGCGACGCCATATACAGCCAGACCTATCACCAGGCTCACCCAGGCATTACGCGAGTCGGAAAGAAAGACAGCCCATATCATCAACAGAGCAACCGCGAGCGCCGCCAACCGCAATAATGTATTCGGCGTTGATTGCGCAGCGCGCCAGACAAAAAGCACCATGGTGCCGTAAACAAGCGCGGCAATCACGTGCGTGTCCAGCTGACCAAGGCCATTTAGGCGACCATCAGCGGGGTCTGTAACAAAAAAATTGATCAAACTGGCCAGAACCGCAAGGCACCCAACCCAGGTTAACGCCGTGGACATCCAGCGCTGGAGTTGACCACGAAGTTGGCACTCCGCTGCAGCCACCACAAATGCTAGAATCAGAATAGAGCGTGTCCAAACCGATATGGCTTCTCGCAGCACAAAGGGTTCAGACCAGAACACGCTCAAGCAGAGCCAGACCAGCAGCGCGACAATCCAGCGTATGAGTGGTAACTGGAAAACATCACGCCAGGACGCAAAGCTAACGAGCATGACAATGGCGAGAATGTACGTCGGGTAACTTGCGCGACTCTGACTGGGCAGCAGCAGCACAGCAACAAAACAACAGACGATAAGGATCGCCAACCAGGTTATCCGGTCGCGAAAGAAGGCGTTTCCTTTGATTGACTGAGCATGCATGCGCGAAGTCTAAAGCAAAACTCGCACACTCTCACTGAATTGGTGGGCCCACCAGGACTCGAACCTGGGACCGATGGATTATGAGTCCAGCGCTCTAACCAACTGAGCTATAGGCCCTGTATACACAAATGCAACGCGCGGAATTCTACCACCAACACCGAAAACAAAAACCCCGGGATTTCGTCCCGGGGTTTTATTTTTTGTCTGGAAAATCGGCTAGCTACGACCGAGGCTTTCCATCCACTCATCCAGGAAGCTGCGCAGGTGTTCTGAACGGCTTGGATGACGAAGCTTACGCAATGCTTTGGCTTCAATCTGACGAATACGCTCTCGTGTTACATCAAACTGTTTGCCGACTTCTTCCAGCGTGTGATCGGTATTCATGTCGATACCAAAACGCATCCGCAGAACCTTTGCCTCACGCGCGGTCAAACCACCCAGCACGTCTTTGGTTGCTTCTCGAAGACCTTCACCTGTCGCAAGCTCAACGGGTGAGCCGATGGTGGTGTCTTCAATAAAGTCACCCAGATGGGAATCCTCATCGTCACCGATAGGCGTTTCCATAGAGATCGGTTCTTTGGCAATTTTCAGAACCCGCCGTACTTTGTCTTCTGGCATTTCCATACGTTCGCCAAGCTCTTCCGGGGTGGGTTCGCGCCCCATTTCCTGCAGCATCTGACGCGATACGCGGTTCAGCTTGTTGATGGTTTCAATCATATGCACAGGAATACGAATAGTGCGAGCCTGGTCAGCAATGGATCGGGTAATCGCCTGACGGATCCACCACGTGGCATAAGTTGAAAACTTATATCCGCGTCGATACTCAAACTTATCGACTGCTTTCATCAAGCCGATATTGCCTTCCTGAATCAGATCCAGGAACTGCAGACCTCGGTTGGTGTACTTCTTCGCAATAGAAATAACCAGACGCAGGTTCGCTTCAACCATGTCTTTCTTGGCGCGACGCGCTTTGGCCTCACCTAAAGACATACGACGGTTGATATCTTTGATCTCAACAACACTCAGATCGGTAAACTTGGTCAGCACTTTCAGCTTCTTCTGCGCCCGCAGAATATCGTCACGCTGCGCTTCTAGAGACTGCGAATACTCTTTATCCGCTTTCACCAGTTTGTTGATCCAGGTCACGCTGGTTTCGTTGCCCACATACTCTTTGCGGAAAACATCGCGCGGCACTTTACCCTTTCGAACAGCAAGCGTCAGGATCGTGCGTTCGTGTCGTCGCACAATATCCAGGCCGCCGCGGGCCATGCTGACAATCTCGTCAAAGTGTTTGGGTACCAGTTTGAAACAACAGAACGCTTCTCCCAGCTTAACCTGCTGAGCGCGCGCTTCGTCGCTGTCGCGGCCTTTTTCAGCAATAACCTTAAGCGTCTTGTTGTACTGACGTTTTAAAGTTCCAAAGCGTTTTTTCGCTTCTTCTGGATCAGGTCCGGTTGGCCCTTCTTCATCGTCATCGTCTGTGGTCGTTTTCTTCACGCCATCCGCGCCGACCTGTGTTGCCGCCGGCACGTGGTCTGTGGGATCAAGATAACCAACAAGGAGGTCAGAAAGTTTGTCTTCTTTGGTTACTTCAGCATAAGTTTCAAGGATGTAATCTACCGGCCCCGGGTAGTAAGACAGCGCGGTCAAAACATCGCGAATACCTTCTTCGATGCGCTTGGCGATGGCAATTTCGCCTTCGCGGGTCAGCAACTCAACGGTACCCATTTCACGCATATACATGCGCACCGGATCGGTTGTGCGGCCCGCTTCAGTCTCAACTGCCGCGAGCGCAGCGGCGGCTTCTTCAGCAGCCAGTTCATCCGCGGTGTTCTCTTCGCTGGACAGCAACTCATCAGCATCAGGTGCGTTTTCATACACGGTGATGCCCATGTCGTTGATCATGCGAATGATGTCTTCGATCTGCTCCGGATCAGAAATGTCGTCCGGCAGGTGATCGTTCACCTCACCATAGGTGAGAAAACCCTGCTCTTTGCCTTTAGCGATTAGCTCTTTCAGGCGAGACTGTTGCTGTGCGGTCGAGATTTGATTGCTCATGTGACCTCAAAAATCAGATGTTAATAAGTATATGAACGCAGCCGGGAGGCATTAGTTCATTGGCTCCAGAAATCCGCGGCGCCGAAAACAATCGGATACCGGGGTTTTTCCTGGGTACAAGTGCCATATTTTTTGACGCACCGTTGTTATTTGTGGTGCTGGGGTATGCCTCTTCATTTATTGCTCGTTGTGACCTTGCGATTCACTTTACTGAGCACCCCCGAGAGGCTAACGGATAATTATAAACCCCTAGATGGGGTTGAGCGACTTTTTTTCAATGTTTTCACTGAAAATCTTGCCAGAAAAGTCCCGGGCAAAGTAGTTGGAGATTACTTTTCTCCTTTGCTGCGATGCTGCCAGTATTGTTGCAGGCGCTCCGCGTCGGGCGTTTTCTGCAACTCATCAATTGCACTTTTGCGCTGGGCCAGCGTCAGTTTGCTGCATAAATGCAGCATACCGTCGACAAATTCTCCTTTGATGGCCTCAGCGGGCAGCTCGAGTTTCGTTTGCGCCAGGGCCAGCAGGCGCTCCGATCGCTCATCGTCAGACCAGCGGATAAGGAGCTCTTCGGTATCTGCGTCGGCGCGGTTATTCACATAGGTCACTATCTCTCCAAGCAGACCCAGATCACCCGCGGCTTCAACCAGCATATTGCGATTCTCGAGCGGTACATCAGACCAGTACCCTGGATGCTTGATGAGTAGCGTTAGTAAGCGCTCACTTAACTTAACAAGGCCTTTAGACCGTGTTCGCGCAGGCTGCCTGGACAACGGGCGCGCCGCCGTTGCTGTACCAAAACCGGTCTGCGCTTCAACTTTCTGCTGCAATAGCGCTTTCAGCTCGGCGCTTGAAACTTTATCAATGTACGGGCGAATAAGACCGCCGAACTTCGCCTTGCCATCCACTGTTTCAAGATCAAGGCCTTGTGCCAGACGGGAAAACAGGTACTCAAGACCCGGCACGGCGTTATTCACAAATTTGTCAAAACCTGCTTTGCCCTGAGCGCGGATCAGGCTATCCGGGTCTTCTCCGTCGGGTAGAAAGACCAGCTTCACCTGGCGCATCTCTGTCAGCGTCGGCAGTGCATTTTCTAACGCTTTCCACGCCGCCTGGCGCCCGGCGTTATCTCCATCAAAACAACAGATCACTTCATCCGTATATCGATAGAGTTTGTGAAAATGCGCCTCTCCCGAGGCTGTGCCAAGGGTAGCCACCGCGTTGGCCACACCATGCTGTGCGAGCGCAACCACATCCATATAGCCTTCAACCACAATCAGCTTGTCGATGCGCCGCAACGCACGGCGGGCCTCATACAAACCGTAGAGTTCCTGGCCTTTCTGAAAAAGAGCGGTTTCGGGTGAATTCAGATACTTGGGCCCCTCATCCGCGCTCATGGTGCGGCCGCCAAAGCCGATCACTCTGCCGCGCGTATCACGTATGGGGAAAACAATGCGGTCACGGAAGCGATCGTAGACGCGTCCTTTATCACTTTTTGTCGCCAGACCCGCCGCCAGCAGACTTTTTTCACTCACACCCTCAAGATTTTCCATCAGGTTCTGCCAGCCAGGCGGCGCATATCCCATGCCAAAATCCCGCGCCACTTCGCCAGTCAGACCACGCTTTTTCAGGTAGGCAATGGCCTCCGGCGCCTGGCGTAATGATTGGCGATAATAACGTTCCGCCTTGAGCATGACGTCGTAGAGGTCGGGGTCAACCGGCGCCCTTGCGCCACCGGACTGCTCCCGGGGCACTTCAAGACCAAGCTGTTGCGCGAGGTTTTCCACCGCTTCAACAAATTCCAGCCGGTCAAAATTCATGATAAACGTCAGCGCAGTACCACTCTCCTGACAGCCAAAACAATGGAAAAACTGTTTATCCGGGCTGACAGAG
>CBDUMB010000303.1:0-4648 GCA_965368205.1 uncultured Pseudomonadaceae bacterium
CCTGCATGGCGCCTTCTTTAGCGGACAGATAGTTAGACAGAATCGAATTCAGAGGCAGGTTCGAAGGCACCACGATCTGGCCCGCAAACGGCATGGACGTACCTGAGAAATAATACGTCTGCACCAATGGATGAGTCACAAAACTTGCCTGGGCACCGCCGGTGCAATCACCAAAACCAAATACAATAACCGGCAGATCATGATCACGAACAAATCGCGTGATGCGATCGTTTACCGCAGCCATGGAAAACAACGCCCCGGCGCCCTCTTTGGTCTGCATACCACCGGAGGAAATAAAGCAGACCACAGGCAGATGCTGCTCGGCACACTCAACCAGCAGCCTGCAGAATTTCTCCGCACTGGCCATATCAAAGGCACCTGCCTGAAAGCTGACATTGGAGATCAGCACCCCTACCCGGGCAGGTGAATCTCCTTTGAAAGTACCATAGCCGGCAATAATGCCGCATGGTGGCAGACCTTTGTTCAACGCATCTTCGATAGATAAGCGGAATCCAGGAAAAGAACAGGGATCCGAGCTGAGCAGGTCATCGAATCGGCTTTCCCAATTGTCGAAATAGCGCTCAATGATGTCGTTGTAACTGAAGGGATTGTTGTTTCGGTTAGCCCGCAAGACGTTCTGCAGTAACAGATCGTTGTAAGCCATATTCAATCTGTTCCAGAAATCTTTGCGGCGACCGATATTTTTTGGCGCAATGCGACCCTGATAAGCCTTACCGCCCTGCTCTGCGTTCACATACGAACTCAACAGACTGTCGAACAGGTGCGTGACCACAACAAACAGTGCATCAGCCAGATGCGGAAAGCTGAGTTTCTTCCACTCTTCAACCTGACGAAAGAAATCCGCACCCCGGGGCATCTTCATGACCCGCTGGTACCAAGCGAGGATCTGCTGACGCAACACCGGCACCGTAGGTTTCATCTCCGCCTCGTCAGCACCAAGCGTAAAACCGTTTGCTGCCAGGGTCAGCGTAGTCTGGATGAGATTAGACAAAGATTCCTGACTCAGCGACTGGGCTGAACGGGCTTCAGCGGCAATGGAGTCAAGATTGGCAATGATCTGGTCATAAACCGAATCGAACAACAGAAGGTTTTCACACTCTTTGATGAAGTCTGCGCGCAATTCATCATCCAGTAACACATCCAGCACGGTCATGTCGCTTAGCGCCACGGGTTTACCGGTACTTTCGATGGGTTTCACAAAAGCCGGGAAGCGCAGATGCAGCAGGCCACGATTAGCATGGATATCAGACTGTCCTATTGCGCCGGCCATGGGTTCACCAGTAATCGCCAGATTCAGCTCTGCGGTGAGTTGTTTGGCCAGGAAGGCGTCACTTTTGTCTTTCAGGCTCGTGGATTTGAGGAGTTTTTTGCCTTCATAAGTAAAACGATCCCGCAGTATGCCCGCCATCTCTTTATCTGCCGAGATGGCTTTAAGGAAAGCTCGAGGATCGCCAATATCCGCTACTTTTAAAATCTGGCGCGTGCTTTCATGATGCTTAAGGTACTCCCGCAGGGCCCGCAGATTGCCGACAGCCTCGCCCTTCCAGCGGTTGTACAAGAACACCCCTACCGCAGACAGTAACACCGCACGGGCATCTTCATAATTCTGTTTCGGCTCACCAAAGATCAACTGCGCGATGCGCCCACGCTCATCGTTTAAGGCCTGACGTTTTTCGTGATAATTCTTTCGCGCTTTTGACAGCGTCTCGTCGTAAAGAATCTTGTCCGGGTCCTGTAACCACTTCAGAAATGCCTGCTTGCGTTCACGATCCGCACGAATATGCAGCTCGCCGGTTGGTATCTCCTGATGCGCAAGACGCCCGTACTGTTGTGTTGTTGTGGCTTTGATCCGCTTACGCACAGCCAGGTAACGCAGGTATCGATAGGCAACGCCAAAGACGTTCAGATATTCCGTGGGATTTTTTGTCAGCTTCAGAGAAGCACTACTCTGCATCGCCCGCAGATGGGAAGATGGGTTCAGATAACGCTGCAGGCTCTGTCGATAGTGGTCGAGTATATAAGGGTTGTCTGCAACAAACTCTTTCACCCGTGTTTCGATATTGAGAATACCGCCCACAATCGCGGTACGCAGATTTTCCATCCGCTCAATACTGTCGTTAGGAGTGTAGTCAATAATGCCGTCGATATTGCCCTGGTGATGCAACTCGTACGGTGAAACCCCAACAATCTTTGCACATTCCTGCCAGGATAAATTCAAGCGCCTGGCAATGTTGGCCAGCGATGCCGGCTGGATAGTGCTGAAAACACCATCACGCAAAGACAAAATCATGTTACTCGCCGCCAGCGGTATCGCACCACCGGAATAACCCAGCCCGTAGATAACACCAACCGTTGGCACGTCGACGTTACTCATCTCAGCAATGAGCCTGGATATGCTGTGTGCCTGATTGTTCGCGTTAGATTCTTCGGTGGCATCCGCCCCCGGCGTATCCATGAAAGTCACCATCGGAATTGAGCGAGTCGAACATAATTCCGCAAACGCTGCCGCTCGCAGGTGATGTTCCGGTTGCCAGGCACCGAGATTTTTCGATCGGTCCTGAGCAATGAATCCAACTGTACGCCAGCCGGCCTCACCAAAATTCATGCTGATCAAGGCCTGGAAATAGGGACCGCTGGCCTCTTCCTGTTCGACCTTGCCGAGCTGCCTGATAATCTCCGGCGCAGGCGTGCGCGACTGATCCTCAGCCGGACTGACTACCGCTTCGATGTAGGCATCAATGTCCAGATTCGCAAGCACATCTCTGCGCTTGTTGATTTGCGCCTGGGTCAGCAGACCCGCCACGGGCTCCTGCTCATGCGAGACATTTGGGAACAATGAAAAGTCTTTCGCGAGACTTTCGGCGATGAGATAAAGTCGATCGCCTTCAATAATCTGTTTTTCCACGATATTTTTGCTGGGTGTAGAATGCCGGTACTCTAGCCAGTTAGCGCCGAGAAAACTACCCGTTCGTCCGCTTGTAATGCGCAGACTAACCATCAACAACACCGGGGTAATATGACTATGACTGCACTGAATTGTGCCGTATTGACTATTTCTGACACCAGAACAGCAGCAGAAGACACCTCTGGCGACTACCTCAGCCAGGCGATCGCAGATGCAGGGCACGTCCTGCACAGCCGCGAAATCGTGCGCGACAACGTTTATCAGATACGCGCCAGGGTCTCAGCCTGGATCGCCGACGAAAGCATTGCCGTCATCATCACCAGCGGTGGCACGGGTTTTACCGGGCGGGACAGCACGCCTGAGGCCATCTCGCCGCTGCTTGATAAAGAGATTTTTGGTTTCGGTGAGCTGTTCAGACAGCTCTCCTTCGATGAGATAGGTTCATCGACCATCCAATCCAGAGCCCTGGGCGGGCTTGCCAATGCCACGCTGATATTCTGCCTGCCAGGTTCTACCGGGGCTGCAAAAACGGGTTGGCAGAAAATCATCCGCAATCAGCTGGATGTTAACTTCAAACCCTGCAACTTCGCTGAGCTGATACCGCGCTTTCGCGAGCAATAGTGGCCTTGTGAGACTGGCCCTTGGCCACCCGGGCCAGTAACATGCATGTTTTCCAACGCATATTTTGAAGGAGCGCCTGCTAGTGAGTAACGACGTTTATCTGGTCAGTGCCGCGCGCACACCTGTGGGAAGCTTTCAGGGACAGCTGTCCAATTTTACCGCTCCGGAGCTGGGTGCCCACGCCATTGCAGCAGCCATTCAAGCGGCCTCTGTAGATCCAGCAGATATTGACGAAGTTGTTTTTGGCAACGTTGTCAGCGCCGGCCTCAAACAGGCTCCGGCCCGACAGGCTATGCGCACCGCCGGACTACCTGACGCGGTTGGCGCGACAACGGTCAACAAAGTGTGTGGCTCCGGCATGAAATGCGCCATGCTGGCAACGGACCTGATTCGGGCAGGCTCTGCCGACCGGGTTATCGCGGGCGGAATGGAGAGCATGAGCAACGCACCTTACGTGCTGGGAAAAGCACGTGCAGGCCTGCGCATGGGCCATACCAGCATGCAGGACACCCTGTTTCTGGACGGTCTGGAAGATGCCGAAACCGGCGGATCAATGGGGTCTTTTGCACAGGCCACAGCCGACCAGTATCAACTCACCCGCACAGCCATGGATGAGTATGCCACCGAGTCCGTCACCCGGGCGCGCGCGGCCATTGTGAACAGAAGCCTGGCGGATGAAATTGCCCCCATGGAAACCACTGCTGGTTTAGTCGAAGATGACGAACAGCCCGGTCGCGCCAAGCTGGAAAAAATCCCCACCCTGCGGCCAGCTTTTAAAGCTGATGGCACCATCACCGCAGCAAACTCATCGTCCATATCAGATGGGGCATCCGCCCTGCTGTTGGCGCGAGAAGGCACGTTCACCGGTGAGCCACTGGCTAAGATCGTCGGGCACATGACACATTCCATTCACCCTAGCGAGTTCACCATCGCGCCGGTTGGCGCAATCAACAAACTGGTCGAAAAGATCGGCTGGGACCTGCATGAGGTTGATCTGTTTGAAATCAACGAAGCTTTTGCCATGGTCACGATGCTGGCTATCCAGGAGCTCAACCTCGACCCCAAACGCGTTAATGTGTTTGGCGGCGCCTGTGCCCAAGG
>CBDUMB010000304.1:0-4633 GCA_965368205.1 uncultured Pseudomonadaceae bacterium
GGTTTTACGCTGAATTTTCAGGAACTTACCGGCGTAATTACCCAATTGGGTTTCGTCGATAGTGAACTGAGCAATGTCTTCAGCAACACCGGGACGGGCCACGGACCAGACCATGGCGCGGATCAGGTCATCAACCTGCTCCTGGGTGTAGTGTTCAATCTGCTCCTGGGCAGTGCGTGCGCGGGCGACCAGAGCGGCGATTTCTTCTGCAGCGCTGGATTCAGTGTTGATTGCCTGTTCGGCCATGTCGAAGTCTCCGGGGAATTTCAGCGCGTTATGTTACACAAAGTTGAATGCGACATCGCCGATAAAAATGCCGTTGCGTTTGTCGCTCCACAGGCCCAACTCCTTTGCCCGGATTGTCATCAGCTGGGGCTCCAGGCTGGAAAAAGTGATGCCGGTAATACCCAGGTCTGCAGCGGCTGGTGAGAAGCGGATAAAGGTCTGGTCAGAGAAAACCAATGCATAGCGGCCATCTGGCTGAGCAACGACAGGGGTAGACATCACTTCTGCCCATCGATGCGCAAGATCTTCAGGCTCAGGATGTTGCAGCTCGCAGCCCAGTAAACGGGTAACGTCTGTGGCGCGCTGTGCGCGCCAGTCTGGACCTGCCCACAGCCAATCTGCTGCTGGGCGCATTTCGTCAAACGAGACGATGGCGCCACCTATATCTTTCGGATGGACGTGGCAGGCAGACACTTCGGGACGTTCAATCTGCCAGATCGAGCGTACGTTCTGTTGGGTTAGGTGTTGTGCGGTTTCGGCAAAGTCATCCACCTGCATCAGGACCATATAGCCGCAGGTGTCCCGTCGTTTAGCCAGCAGGCGTCCGGCAGAGGTGTTGTCCTGGGTGGGGGCAACAATCTCTAAGAAGCTGTCGCCAATCGACATGACAGAGTTTTCCAGACCGAACTCCGCAACCCCTGGGTCGGCATAGTCAGCTGTAATGCCAAGCAGGCTGAACAGCTGTGCACGTGTTGGATTGAGCGTTTCTGCCGCAATGGCTACCTGGCGTAATTTCATGTCGGGTCCGATCCGTTAACGTATGCATAACGGAACCACGAGCGCCTGCCGAAAACAAGTGAATTGCGGCGTGTCATAAATCTGTAACGAAAACGAAATGTGCGGGTCACAAAGCGGCACTATCTTGCCGGCTGAACACCGGGCATCAGCCTTGAGTGAGACAGTTGCAAAAATAAAACTCTCTGGGGGAGTTCATGAATTCAATGAGTCTGTATCGGTTGCTGCGTCAAGTAGTGATACTTATTTTAGGGTCGCTGGTGTTGGCGGCCTGTGGCGGAGGCTCAGACAACGCCTCACCAGGCGCCGTTCTGGTTGAAGTGCCGGTTACCGGTGGCGGTGGCACAGGTGGTGGTAGTACTGGCGGCGGTACTGGTGGCACCGGCGGCGGTGGCCAGACCAACCCCAGCACGATACCTGCAGCCTTGAGCACTGTGATTACCAATAGCGGCACCACAGCCTCAACAGCCTTTGCCAGTTTACCTATCTTCACCATCGACGTGACTGCTCTGGCGGGTGGTGAACTCGACCCAACAGGTCTGGTGCTGGGCAATGATGCGGTGTATCAGATCTCAGGTGGTGCGTTGCGCATCACGGCGCCTGGTGCAGGTGCGGTTTGTCAGTTAAACCTGGAGCCGGGCGCTATTTTAGTAGGCGGCGGTGCGACGGATTTTCTGGTCATTACCCAAGGCTGCCAGCTGGTAGCAGAGGGCACGTCTGATCAGCCGATCATATTCACTGCCCTGGACGAAGTAACCGGTAACGTAGAAGCCTCAGACCGGGGTTTGTGGGGCGGTATCGTGATCAATGGTTTGGCACCGATTAATGATTGCCCTGCGGGCGAAGTTGGCGGCACCGCAGGGTGTGTAAAGGAAGGTGAAGCCAACTCCGGATTATTTGGTGGCGATGATCCCAACGACAACTCCGGTATCCTGCGTTATGTCAGCGTCCGCTATGGCGGTTCAAACGTAGATCCTCAGAATCAGCTGAATGGCATCGCGTTTCAGGCTGTTGGTGACGCTACCGTGGTTGAATACGTGCAGGTACACAACAATTTAGATGACGGCATCGAATTCTTCGGCGGTACGGTTAACGCTAAATATGTGGTTTTAACCGGCAACGACGACGACAGCCTGGACTGGACTGATGGCTGGGTGGGTAACCTCCAGTACCTCTACATCGAACAGACGGATGGCGGCGATAACGCCATCGAAGCAGATAATCGCAGTGATGAAGAAGATGCGCAGCCGCGCTCGAATCCCACCATTGCAAATATGACGGTGATCGGAAAATCTGATGAGCGTGCGCTGCGATTCCGCGCTGGCACCGCGGTGACGCTCTACAACAGTTTTGTTGATGGTTCTGAGCGCTGCATTCGTGTTGATAGTACTTCGCGGGACTTCCTGGGTGCTGCCAGTGATCCAGCGATTACGATCAGCGGCGTTAGTTTCGCATGTGCGCAGACCCATGATGGCGATGATGATGGTGCCGTTGCAGCTTACTTAGATGTGGCCACTAATGTTTCTCAGACGGGAGAACAAGTTGATCCTGTTAATATCGCAGACACTTTTTTTGACAATACAGACTATATCGGTGCTTTCGGGTCTGAAAACTGGGCTGATGGCTGGACTCTGGCCGGATCGGTAAGCCAGACCACACAACCTGACTTCGGCTGCCCGGATGGCACCACAACGTCTTCACGCACCATTGATGGGCAGCGTATCTGTCAGTTGAGTGGTGATGTAATCGCCGACCTGTTGCTGACCTCCAATAACTTATACGAATTGGTGGGTAAGGTAACCGTTGGCGGCGACAATACTGATTCCGCGGATCTGAGTATTCAGGCGGGCACCACCATCTTTGGCGGCACTGACGTGGACTTTCTTGTTATATCGCGGGGCTCCCGCATTCTGGCCAATGGTACGCGCACAGCGCCGGTGACGTTTACCAGTCAGTCTGACGTGGAAGGCACCGTCCTGGACTCTGACCGAGGCCTCTGGGGTGGCATTGTGATTAACGGTAATGCGCCGATAAACGACTGCCCTGCAGGTGTGACGGGTGGCACATCGGGTTGTAGCAAAGAAGGTGAAGCAAACTCGGGCCTGTTCGGCGGCGACGTTGTTGATGATGACAGTGGTCGTCTGAACTACGTGGGTGTGAAATATGCAGGTTCAAACGTAGACCCTCAGAATCAGCTTAATGGCATTGCATTTCAGGGTGTGGGCAGTGCCACTGAAGTTGACTTTGTCCAGGTGCACAACAACCTCGACGATGGTATTGAATTCTTTGGCGGCACGGTAAATGCCCGTCATGTCATCCTCACGGGTAACGCGGACGATTCGCTGGATTGGACGGATGGCTGGGTCGGTAAAATACAGTACCTGATCATAAATCAGAGTGACGCCGGCGACAGTGGTATCGAAGCGGATAATCGTTCTGATGATCCCGGGGTGACGCCTACATCGCTGCCCAAGATCGCAAACATGTCGATCAACGGTATCGCCGATTCTCGCGCCATACGTGTACGCGCCGGTTCAGGATTAGAGCTCTACAACTCAAGTGTGCAGGGTAACGATGCCTGCTTTGTCGTAGAAAGCGCGGAATCTCTGGCCTTACTGGGCACGGGTATACAACTGGGTGGTGTGAGCCTTGATTGCGTTGATCCACTGGATGCTGCGGTTCAGGCTGAAATTGATGTCAGCGAAAATGTGAGTACCAATGGCACCCTGGTCAGTGCAGTTGACCTGTCCGGAGACGACTTCTTTGACAACACCACGTTTGTTGGCGCCATCGAAAACGTTGACCAAGACTGGACCACGGGTTGGGCGTTTGGCATGCCTGATGCGAGCGGGGTGTTCGGCTGCCCTGCAGGTACCACAGAAATAGCGTCTATCGATGGTACAACCACAACGTGCAGTCTGGCAGGCACCTATACCGCGGACCTCGTTTTACCACGCAACAACATCTACGTGCTTGACGGCGCGGTCACCATAGGCGGAAACAATACCAACTCTGCCATCCTTGATATCCAGGCAGGCACTGAGATTGTGGGTGACGATCCGGTAGATTTTCTGGTGATCTCACGGGGTTCACAGATACTGGCCCGGGGGACTCGCAATGCACCGATCACTTTTACCGCCGCTGATGACATCCTCGGCAACCTCGTCAACCCGGCGACCACGCAAGGTTTGTGGGGTGGGCTGGTGATCAACGGCAATGCGCCGATCAATGATTGTCCAGCAGGCGTTGACGGCGGAACCGTAGGTTGCATTAAAGAAGGGGAAGCTAATTCCGGCACCTTCGGTGGGGACGATGCACTGGACAGCAGCGGCGTGCTGAACTACGTGGTGGTCAAGTACGCGGGTTCCAACGTAGACCCACAGAACCAGTTGAACGGCATCGCCTTCCAGGGTGTGGGTGCTGGCACCGAAGTCGACTACATACAGGTGTTCAACAACCTTGATGATGGTATTGAATTCTTTGGTGGCACAGTGAACGCCTCACACGTGGTATTGATTGGTAACGCTGACGACAGCCTTGATTGGACAGATGGCTGGGTAGGTTCGCTGCAGTATCTGCACATTGAGCAAACCGCTGGCGGCGATAACGGTAT
>CBDUMB010000305.1:0-4625 GCA_965368205.1 uncultured Pseudomonadaceae bacterium
ATGGCCAAAGCTAAATTTGAAAGAAACAAACCGCACGTAAACGTGGGGACGATAGGACACGTAGACCACGGTAAGACGACGCTGACAGCGGCGTTGACGAAGGTCTGTGCTGAAGCGTTTGGTGGCGAGTTGAAGGCGTTTGACCAGATAGATAACGCGCCGGAAGAACGCGAGCGTGGAATCACGATTGCCACGTCACACGTTGAGTATGAAAGCCCAACGCGTCACTACGCGCACGTTGACTGTCCTGGGCACGCGGATTATGTGAAGAACATGATCACTGGTGCTGCGCAGATGGACGGTGCGATTCTGGTTGTGTCAGCAGCTGATGGCCCGATGCCTCAGACCCGTGAGCACATTCTGCTGTCCCGTCAGGTTGGTGTACCGCGCATTGTTGTGTTTATGAACAAAGCGGACATGGTTGACGACGAAGAGCTGTTAGAGCTGGTTGAAATGGAAGTCCGCGAACTTCTGGACCAGTACGAATTTCCAGGTGATGACACCCCTGTGATCATCGGCAGCGCGCTGAAGGCGTTGGAAGGTGATGAAGAGTATGTCGTCAAGGTAAAAGAGCTGGTTGAAGCATTAGACAACTACATTCCTGAGCCTGAGCGCGCGGTAGATCAGCCGTTTTTGATGCCGATCGAAGATGTGTTCTCAATTTCAGGTCGCGGCACGGTAGTGACGGGTCGAATTGAGCGCGGCATTGTTAATGTCGGTGATGAGATTGCGATTGTAGGCATCAAAGACACCACGACGACCACATGTACGGGTGTAGAGATGTTCCGCAAGCTGCTGGACGAAGGTCGTGCAGGCGAGAACGTCGGTGTTCTGTTGCGTGGTACGAAGCGTGAAGACGTTGAGCGTGGCCAGGTATTGTCAAAGCCTGGTTCGATCAACCCGCACACGAAGTTCGAAGCTGAAGTGTATGTATTGAGCAAAGACGAAGGTGGCCGTCATACGCCGTTTTTCAAAGGCTATCGTCCCCAGTTTTACTTCCGCACGACGGATGTAACGGGTGCATGTGAGCTGCCGAAAGACGTTGAGATGGTGATGCCTGGCGACAATGTGAACATGGTTGTTGAGTTGATCTGTCCGATTGCGATGGACGAAGGTTTACGCTTTGCAATCCGCGAAGGCGGCCGCACGGTCGGCGCTGGTGTGGTCACCAAAGTTATTGAATGATGCCAACAGGTTCATCAGGCTTTTATGAAAGGCCTGTTGAATAACAATTTGATCTGAAATCCGTAAGCTTCTCGGAGCTTGCGGGTAACAGAGAAGATTGTAGGCCAGTAGCTCAATTGGCAGAGCAGCGGTCTCCAAAACCGCAGGTTGGGGGTTCGATTCCCTCCTGGCCTGCCACCTCATCGAAGGTACGATGAGGCAGTAGTGAAGGAAAGTAGTCTTGAGCACAAATACAGAATCTACCGCGAGCGGCTCGCTCGACTGGCTGAAATGGCTGGTTGTAGCTGCATTGTTAGGCGGTGGCGTTTATGGCAACTGGTATTACCAGGATGAGTCTTTGCTTATCCGGGTTGTGGCATTGCTTGCCGGAGCTGCGGTGGCGGTCTTTATTGCCATTCAGACAGAGCGTGGCCGCAATACGTGGAATTTGATGCGAGAAGCACGCAGCGAGATACGCCGCGTGGTTTGGCCATCAAATCAGGAAACAACACAAACGACCTTGGTCGTACTTGTGCTTGTGCTGATTTTCGCGCTGATTTTATGGGGTTTGGATTCGTTGTTGAGCTGGTTTGTCAGTTCGGTCATCGGTTAGTTAAGGAGCGACGAGTAAAATGTCAAAACGATGGTATGTCGTGCACGCTTACTCGGGGTTTGAGAAAAACGTCGCCAGAGCGTTGACCGAGCGGGTTGAATTATCCAACTTTGGTGAGTTCTTTGGTGAAATTCTTGTACCCACCGAAGAAGTTGTCGAGATGCGCGCTGGTCAGAAGCGACGCAGTGAGCGAAAGTTTTTCCCAGGATATGTTCTGGTCGAAATGGAGCTTAACGATGATACCTGGCACCTGGTCAAAGAGACGCCTCGGGTCATGGGTTTCATTGGTGGTAAAGCCGATCAGCCAGCGCCACTGTCAGATCGAGAAGCGGCGGCAATTCTGGATCGCGTCGCTGCAGGTAGTGAAAAGGCAACGCCGAAAACCGTATTTGAGCCGGGTGAAATTGTGCGGGTCATCGATGGGCCATTTAACGATTTCAACGGTGTAGTTGAAGAAGTGAACTACGAGAAGAACAGACTGCAGGTTGCAGTAACCATTTTTGGTCGTTCAACCCCAGTGGAGTTGGATTTCGGCCAAGTAGAGAAGGGTTAGGTTAACAACCACCCTAACGGGGAGTGTAACCAGTGAGAGCTGGGCACGTTTGGACCCATACCAGGAGTAGATAATGGCTAAAAAAGTTGATGCCTATATTAAGCTGCAGGTTGCAGCAGGCCAGGCAAACCCGAGTCCGCCAGTTGGACCGGCTTTGGGTCAGCATGGTGTAAATATCATGGATTTCTGTAAAGCGTTTAACGCACAGACACAGTCCATGGAGCAGGGGTTGCCCATTCCTGTAGTGATCACCGTCTACGCGGATCGGAGTTTCACCTTCATCACAAAAACCCCGCCAGCCGCCGTTTTGCTGAAAAAAGCAGCAGGTGTGGCGAAAGGTAGTGGTACGCCTAACACGCAGAAAGTTGGCAAGGTAACCCGCGCGCAACTGGAAGAAATTGCACAGATGAAAATGCCCGATCTTACCGCGGCTGATATGGATGCGGCAGTACGCACGATTGCAGGTACGGCGCGAGCGTCAGGAATTGATGTGGAGGGTGTGGTATGAGCAAGATGACTAAGCGCATGCGCGAAATTGCGGAGAAAGTGGACAGAGAGAAAGCCTATCCGATTGATGAGGCGGTCACACTGCTCAGCGAGCTATCAAAAACGAAGTTCAAAGAATCTTTTGATGTGTCTATCAACTTAGGTGTTGATCCACGCAAATCTGACCAGGTTGTGCGTGGTGCAACCACGCTGCCACACGGTACCGGCAAAGAAGTTCGCGTTGCTGTTTTTGCACAGGGCGAAAACGCTGATGCCGCAACCGCAGCTGGCGCAGACATTGTTGGGTTTGAAGATTTAAGTGAGCAGATCAAAGCTGGGAACATGGACTTTGATGTCCTGATTGCAACCCCAGACGCAATGCGCCTGGTTGGCCAGTTGGGTAAAGTTTTAGGCCCGCGCGGTCTGATGCCTAACCCGAAAACCGGTACGGTGACACCCGACGTTGCTGGTGCCGTGAAAAACGCAAAAGCAGGCCAGGTTCAGTTCCGTACAGATAAGGCCGGCATTATCCACGGCAGCGTAGGTACAGTTGGATTTGATGCCAATGCAATCAAAGAAAACGTTGAGGCGTTGTTGGTGGATTTGAAAAAAGCCAAGCCAGCGTCAGCCAAAGGTATTTACCTTCAGAAGCTGACGTTGTCCACGACCATGGGCCCCGGTGTTTCCATCGATCAGAGTTCACTGACGATTTAATCGCCCGCATCATTTATTAAATTTAGTTTTGAAGTCTCACCGGCGCATGCGCCGGTGGGGTCGTCAAAAACCGTTAAGGGATCTGTTAGATCTTAAAAATTACACCTTACGCAGACGGCAGGTTGAACATGTTCAGCCAAGTCTTCTAAGTAACCGGAATATTTCATAGGAATGTTTCGTGAGCTGAGAAAGGCAAATTGCCGTAATCACAGTCTGGGGAAACTCGGCTGTTCGGCGAAAAGCTGTGAAGGAGTTTGTGCTCCAAAGTGGCTTTTCGAATGATTACTGGACGCATTAGCGTCTTACAAGGAGAAGCAAGTGGCATTACAGCTCGAACAAAAGCGACAGATTGTTGCTGAAGTGAATGAGATTGCCGCGTCTGCTTTGTCGGCAGTTGTTGCAGACTATCGTGGTCTCACCGTTGCTCAGATGACCGAAATGCGCAGTAAAGCGCGTGAAACCGGTGTCTATCTGCGCGTGGTGCGAAACACGCTGGCCAAAAGAGCCATTGAGGGTACGGATTACGCTTGTCTCGACGAGGCATTTGTTGGTCCTACGCTTGTTGCGTTTTCAACGCAGGATCCGGGTTCCGCAGCCAGGTTGTTAAAAGACTACGCAAAAGAGCATCAGGCCCTTGAGGTCAAAGCGCTCGCCATCGGTGGAGAAATGTTAGGTGCTGATCAAATTGATCGAGTTGCCAAGCTACCTACGCTGGACGAAGCGCGCGCGCTCTTGCTCGCAGTCATGCAAGCGCCGGTTATCAAGTTGGCCAGAACCCTCAACGAGGTGCCCGGCAAACTGGTACGTACCATCGCTGCTGTCAGAGATCAGAAGCAATCAGAAGGTTAACTTCGGTTAAAGGTTATTTAGGAGATTAAACAATGGCATTGTCCAAAGATGATTTATTAAACGCTATCGCTGAGATGAGCGTTATGGAAGTAGTAGAACTTGTCCAGGCTATGGAAGAGAAGTTCGGTGTTTCAGCAGCGGCAGCCGTAGCTGCAGCCCCGGCAGCAGCCGGTGATGCTGGTGGCGCAGCAGCCGAAGAGAAAGACGAATTTGACGTCATTCTGACGGGTGCTGGTGAGAAGAAAG
>CBDUMB010000306.1:0-4617 GCA_965368205.1 uncultured Pseudomonadaceae bacterium
GCGTGTCGCGAAAAGAGAAATGCCGGGTCGCCTGGCCCTTGAACAGCTGTGGGTTGATAACGGCAATACCGCAGTACACATACTCGCCGCCGCGGCCGGTAACCTGGCCATCCTGGTACGTGAAGTCGCCATTTGTGCGATTAGCGGGTTTCCCAGTGAGCACAATGTGAGCGGGCCGATTTTCCGGCAGGTTCTGTGGCAGCTGACTGAAATCAAAATCTGTCCAGATATCACCATTGAGTAACCAGAACGGTTCATCGCCAAGCAGGGGCAGCGCGTTAATGATGCCACCGCCTGTTTCCAGCAACTCCGGCTCCTGGCTGTAACAGATGTCTACACCATAGCGGCTGCCGTCTCCCAGCGTGTTGCTGATTTGCTGGCCCAGGTGATGCAGATTAATAACAACCTGTTGTACACCCGCCGCGGCGAGGGCTTCTATCTGCCAGACAATAAGCGGTTTGCCAGCGAGTTCCAGCAGGGGTTTAGGGGTGGTATCTGTCAGCGGCGCCAGGCGTGTACCTTTACCCGCGGCGAGGATCATAGCTTTCATACGCGCGTTGCATTCCGGGCGAGGATTTTCAAAACAGCTCCGAGTGAGCCTGCGCCCATGTGTGCACCTGTTTTAATTGCGCGTTGAGATCCTCAAGTTCGCTGTATTGTGCAGTGAGATCAAGCAGGCGCTGAAGCAGTGGGCCTATCTCCGACAGATGGCTGGATTTATGGTCACGTAGATGCAGGCGTGCAAATATACCAATCGCCTTCAGTTGTCTTTGAATCGCCATGTAGTCAAACCACTGTTTCACCTGTGTGTACGGCAGCGTGGCAAGCGCAGGGGTTAAGTCGATGAATTGATGCAGCCATTGCTCAATTTTCGCTTCATCGAAGGTGTGGTAACAATCTCTTAATAATGAGGCGATGTCATATAGAACAGGTCCGTGTAATGCGTCCTGGAAATCGACAATGCCCAGGCGGCCGTTCTGATACAGCAGGTTGCGACAAGGGTAATCACGATGCACGCAACTTTTAGGTTGTTGCTCGGCACTGTCCACCAGCTGTGAGCAGATGCTGCGGAAAGTGGCTTCATCAAGTTGCTGCTGTAAAAATTTCTGCACAAACCATTCGTCGAACAGGCCAAGCTCGGTTGTCAGGCGTTCAGCGGTATAGGGTGGTATTGCCGGGTCGTCTACTGTCGAGAGTTGCACCAGGGTTTCTATCGCCGCCGTCAGCGCGGGCGTTTCTGTGGCGGTGCCATACAATTCCTGCAGGTGTTGTGAGCCAAGATCCTGCATCAGGAAAAAACCGCTGGTGAGGTTGGTGCTGAAGACCTGGGGCACCGGCAGATGGTGGCTGCCGAACACAGTTGCCAGGCGTAGAAACTGATCGTTGTTCTCCAGCGCCGGCGGGCTCAACATCAGCACCAGGGTATCGCTGCGGGTTGGCGACTCAACCCGGTAAAAGCTGCGATGACTGGCCTCCACGCGCAGCGCGGTAAGCTGCATAGATTGCTCAGCGGTCAGATTCAGGGCAGTTCGGCACCAGTTAAGGGCGCTTTTTGATATCAGGTTTTCTTCCACCTGCGCATTATAACCCGGCGAGCAATTCATTATGATGCGCGCATGGAATTTACCCGTCTCTGTCATCGCGCTACGAATTCGCTCAAGCTGTTGGCTCTGTGTTTTACTGCACCGATCTGGGCTGCATCGGGTGCAGATCACCTGTGTGTACCCAATGCCAGCGGTGATGGCTGGGATTGTGATCCCTACAGCGACGAAGTACCGCCTTTTACCTGGAACCAGGTCGCCCCCATCGCACCACCTGTCATGCCAGTGCAGCCCCCAGCCACGGTGAACGCAGTCTCCGAAGATGCAGCTGTCCCGGCGCGCAACGCTGAGCCTATCGAGGCGGATACAGACCCTGTGACCGGTTTGAGTAATCGCCCTGAAGACTGGTACACCCCCAGCGTGCCGCGGCCGACAGACCCGGAACATCGTCTGTCTGAGAATCTTGCTGAATCACTGTATGTGGTCAGCGATGGCGGTGGGATTTGCCCTGGCAGCTATCAGGAGCGCGCTTTCACACTGCCGCTGGACGTGGATGATGAGACGCAGCCTGTTGTCATCCTTGCCGATGGCCTTTCCAGTATTGTTGGTCAAAGCGCCAGCATGGAAGGGAATGTGACCATCGAGCAGGGCAATCGGCTGATTCGTTCGCCAGTTGCTCAGCTAGACTACCCTTCGCAGATTGTGGAATTTCCCCAGGGGCTGAAACTGGACCAGCCCGGTCTGATCATGCAGGGCGCCCAGGCCAAGGTGCACCTGAACACCAAGCAGGCAGATCTCAGCGGGACCCAGTTTATTCTTACCGATGCTAGGCTGCGGGGGCAGGCCTCAAATCTGTTGCAGAACGATGCCGGCGATCTGACCTTGCAGGGTAACCAGTTCACTCGCTGTGAGCCGGGCAATAACGGCTGGGTGCTGCAAACCAAAGAGCTGGTGATCGAAAAAGATGCCGTGTTTGGTACGGCGAAACATGCCGTATTGAGATTAAAGTCAGTACCCGTGTTCTATACGCCGCGCCTGCAGTTTCCGGTTTCTGATCAGCGCCTGTCCGGGTTTCTGTTTCCGAATCTGAGTTATTCGGATGAAGACGGCGTTGATGTTGCCGTGCCCTATTATTTCAATCTGGCGCCGAACTACGACGCTACGCTTATTCCACGTTATATCAGCAAACGCGGTGCCGGGGCGGAACTGGAATTGCGGCAGATGTCTGCATGGCAGTACACAACGCTCAGCGGGGGCTTTCTGCCCAGTGACAACCTTTATAACGGCGAAGTTAACCGTGATGATTTTGACGAGGCTGGCGGCACCGCGGTGCTTGGTCCGTTTGACTCAGCTGACAGATGGCTGGGGGCGATAGATCACCAGGGCCAGATCGGCGCATTTCGAACGCTGATTGATTACACCAGTGTCAGTGACCGGGATTATTTCCGTGATCTTGGCTCCGATCTTGGCGTTTCCAGTCGCCGGGAGCTCGAACGTAAAGGTGAAATACAGTACAACCAGGGTGGTTTATTCATGCGCTTATGGGCGCAGCGATTTCAGCGCCTTGATGAGTCGGTCATCGACGATTACCAGCGCTTGCCTGAGCTTGAAGCGGTCTATACAACGCCCATTGCCGGACCGCTGGAGTTTAGTCTAGGCGCGAAGTGGTCAGATTTTGACCGTGACACCGACGGTTTGGCGGGCATCCAGGCGTTTACCGGCCAGCGCACACATGTCGAGCCGAGATTACGCATGTCTCTGCAGCAGCCCTATGGATTTCTCAATCTTACAGGCGGCTATCGGTATACACGTTACGATCTTGAGCAGTCCGACCTGGTTGTCGGTGGTGTCCTGCTGGATGACAGCCCTGATCGTAATATTGGTGTGGCGTCGGTAGATGGCGGTCTGTTTTTTGAGCGGCCACTGAACTGGTTCGGCCAGGATCTGATCCAAACCCTTGAGCCACGTCTGTTTTATCTGTGGCAGGAATTTGATGAGCAGGCAGCGCTACCGTTGTTTGACGCGTCACGCCTGACCTTTGGCTATTCACAGCTGTTTCGTGACAACCGTTTCTCTGGTCTTGATCGCATCGGCGATGCAGATCAGCTATCAGCCGGTGTCACTACGCGCTTTCTTGCCAGCAGCACCGGGCGCGAGTATTTCCGCTTCAGCGTGGGTGAGATCTTCTATTTTGATGATCGCGAAGTGACCCTCTCCGGCGCGCCCACGGAAGCAGATCTGGACAGCTCATCGGCTATTGCCGCGGAAACCGCCGCTTCGATTTATGGCAACTGGAAAATCACGGGCAACATGGTCTGGGACCCGCATGAAAATAAAGTGGAAGAAGGCGGCGCCGGGCTGTCGTATCAACGTGATTCCCGACATATTTTCAACCTGGGTTACCGTAACCGGTTCGATCAGAACATAGAGCAAACCGATCTTTCCTTTTACTGGCCAGTTTCGCAGCACTATTCCATTCTGGCACGATGGAACTATGATCTGGAAAGTGGTCGTACCATAGAAGCGTTTGGCGGCGTGGAATACGCCGATTGCTGTCTGAAGGTTCGCCTGATGGCGCGTCGTTTTCTCGACAGCCCAACCGCACAGAATTTTGAAAACGTCGAAGCAGACAATGGCGTGTTTCTACAAATTGTATTTAAAGGCCTTGCTGGCTTCGGTACTCAGGTAGAATCCGTGCTTGAGCGGGGTATTCGCGGTTATCGCACCCCTGAAGCCAGCGACTATTTCACTAAATAAAAATTTGCGTACGGCAAACGTGATACATGGATTTACCCATGATGGATTTGCCCCTGGAGGTATCTGCGAAAATGCATAAGGTCCTGACAACAATACTGGTGTGCGTCATTGGCGCCGCACTGCTTTACATGCCGGCCAACAGCCATGCCGTGTACAGAGAAATTGAAGGCATTGTGGCGGTGGTAGACGATGATGTGGTGCTCGCCTCTGAGTTGAAGAGTCGATACGACCAGGTGATTCGGCAGATGCAGTCACAGAATGCCGCGATGCCACCCAACGACATCCTGATCAGCCAGATCATGGAACGACTGATTCTGGA
>CBDUMB010000307.1:0-4594 GCA_965368205.1 uncultured Pseudomonadaceae bacterium
GCCGTCCTCGTAGAACACCTCGAGGTTCTTGATGCCCGGGTTGTTGGCGTTGATTTCTTCAATCAGCACATCCCGCCATGCCCGCAGCTGTTCGTAATCGCCGCCACCTATGACAAACTGTAGCGGTTTATCTGCGCTGGAACGGAATCCCTGGCGCATGACAGGGAAGGCAAAGACGCCCGGTAAGTCCATCAGTTTGGCGCGTACCTCGTTCATGATCACTTTGCCTGGGCGACGTTGGCCGAAGTCACTGAGGACAATGATGACAGCGCCAGTGTTAAAGGTTGGAATAGCACCAAATCCACCAGGCGTGCGCACCAGCACGCGGCGCACCTCACCGGACTCGACATAAGGCATGAGGCGACGTTCTATCTCGTCAACGTAGGGTTTCATGTACTCGAAGGTAGCGCCTTCTGGGCCGCGTACAAACGTGAAGAAACTGCCTCGGTCTTCGTCGGGGGTATATTCTTCCGGGAGCACTTTCACTAACCACACGCTACTGGCGATTAGCCCGGCGAGGACAACCATTGGTAGCACGGGGTGTTTTAAGACGTAGCCCAGCGAGCGTCGATAAATACGGTTAACGACGGCAAAGTTGTGGTCGATGCGTCGCGTCAGCCAGTTCTCGCTTTCGCTGGACCGCAGCACTTTGGAGGCCAGCGCCGGTGCCAGAGTCAGTGCGACCAGCGATGAGAAAACCACCGCGGCAGCCATCGTCCGCGCAAATTCTGAAAACAGCCGGCCGATGTCACCTTCGAGGAAAGCGATGGGGACAAACACAGCAAGCAATACCGCTGTTGTCGCGACAATAGCAAAGCCGACCTGACGGGCACCACGATAAGCCGCCACTATCGGCGGTTCACCTAACTGATCTATTCTGCGGTGAATATTTTCCAGCATGACAATGGCGTCATCGACCACCAGACCGATCGCCAGCACCAGGGCCAGCAGCGTCAGCAGGTTAATGGAAAAATCCAACGCGTATAAGGCGATACAGGTGGCAATGATTGATACAGGCACGGTCAGCGCAGGTACCAGCATGGCGCGAACGCTGCCCAGGAAAAGGTAAATGGTTAGAACCACAAGGAATACGGCAATTCCGAGGGTTTTGTAGACTTCGTTAACAGCACCTTCAACAAAAATAGACGAGTCATAGCTTTGTTTGAATGCCATGCCTTCTGGCAGGCCTGGTCCTAACAACGCCATTTCGCGTTTGGCGGCGCGAGCGACATCCAGCAGATTCGCGTTGGACTGACGCACGACGCCAAGTCCAACCTGGGGAATGCCGTTACCGCGGAACAGCGTACGATCCTGTTCCGTGCCTCGTTCAACCCGGGCGACATCACCGAGACGAACCAGATAGCCATCGCTGCTCTCACCCAATACCAGTTGTCTGAAGTCGTCAGCATCTTCAAAGGCGCGTTCCACTCGCACGGTGAAACGGCGCTCTTCGGATTCAACTTCTCCTGCTGGGAGTTCCACATTGCTTGCGCGGAGTGCATTCTCGACGTCGGCTACGGTAAGATCGCGCGCGGCAAGCTGCTGACGATCAAGCCAGATACGCATTGCGTAGCGCTGCGCACCACCGACAAACACGCGGGCCACGCCGTCCAGAACGGAAAATCTGTCGACCAGGTTCCGCTCAGCAAAATCTGTGAGTTCGGGAACGGTCAGCCGATCACTGACCAGGTTGATCCACATGATCACCGATTGGTTAGAGTCTACCTTGCGCACTTCTGGCGGTTCGGCCTCTACGGGCAGGCTACCCAGGGCGCTGGATACGCGGTCTCGAATGTCGTTGGCTGCGTCATCGACATTGCGCCCGACGCTGAACTGGACGGTAATGTTACTGCGGCCGTCCTGGCTTGAGGACTCGATAAACTCAATGCCTTCAACACCGGCGATGCGTTCTTCAATCTGCTCGGTGATACGGCTTTCCACAACCGACGCAGCAGCGCCGCGATAAACCGTCTCGATACCGACAATAGGTGGATCAATGTCCGGATACTCGCGAAGGGGCAGGCGATCGAAGGCGATCAGGCCAAAAGCGATAAGGATCAGCGAAATGACGGCAGCAAAAACCGGCCGGCGAACGGAGATATCAGAAATGATCATCCGCTGTTAGCAGGCTCGCTGCGAATCATGTCAGCAATGGAGCGGGTGTTGTCGTCCACGGCCTGAATACGTACAGGCGAACCGGGCCTGACCTTCAGAGTGCCATGAGAGATAATGGTTTCACCGACCTGCAGGCCACTGCGTACTTCCACTTTACCTGCCAATCGACGTCCTAAGACCACGCTGCGCTGCTGGGCAACCGGCGGACTGACGCTCTCGTCAACAACCAGCACGTGAGTTTCGCCAGCACGAGGGATGATGGTCTCCTCGGATATAACAATGGCACTACGCGGATTGCGACGCAGTTCAAGTGTCATCAACATGCCGGGTACCAGAGCATGGTCGTCATTAGGCAGCACGGCTCTGATGGTGATTGAGCGTGTCACTGGGTCAACGGTGCTGTCGACGGAGCTGACTTTGCCGTTAAACCGTCGCTGAGGGTACACAGGCGAGGTGGCATCAATGACTGTGCCGACACGCACAGTGTCCATATAAATTGCCGGAATGGTGAAGTCGAGTTTCATGCTGGAGTCATCGACCAGCGTAGTGATCACATCGCCGGGTGAAACCAGGGCGCCAGGACTGACGAGGCGTAAACCCACATGCCCACTGAATGGGGCGGTGATCAGGCGATCTTTCAGGCGCGAGCGAACTGCACTTTCTCGCGCGCTTGCCGTGCGCCAGGTTTGCCGACGTTCATCCAGCAGCGATTCTGAAGCGCTACCTTTTGCAACCAGGCTTTCGATGCGCTCAAACTGGCGTTTTGCTTCTTCTGCCAGGGACTCGGCTTCCTCGAGTAATGCAGCCTCTTCTGCATCAGTCTGCTCAACCAGTACATCGCCGGCGGAGACTGATTCACCGTCAGAAAAGCGTATGGCAGAGATGGTGTCTGCGACTTTTGCAGTAATTTCGACGGTTTCGTTGGCGCGCAATGTACCCAGCGCTTCGAGAGTGTCTGCGATGGTTTGGGTGGCCACGTTCTCGACAATGACGGCGGTTGGCGGTGGCGCGCCACCAGGCGCTGCGGCCATGCCCCAGACCGGCAATAAGGCGACAGCCAGCCCTAATGTTGTCGTGATGTTTTTGTGCCGCATCGTGAAAAATTCTCAGTAATAAGCTATGAAAAATAGCATCGCTGTGGTGAGTATCGTGTGAATGCGGCGTTTAAGCGACAACGCTGGTCCACAACGTTCAACTCAGCTCCAGTCCTGGCATGGAGCCGTCCTCCCGCCAGGCTTTCATCTTGGCAAAAAAGGGGTTCGGGCCTTTGCCGTAACTGGCATTCTGCACACTTTTTGGATTGGGCTTGCCTTCGTTGTTGTAGTAGCCGGGTGTGCAGGACGCCTGGAACGATTCACTGAATCTCGCCAGCGATATGATTTCCTCTACCCAGGCATCTTCAGCCGCCTGGCTGGGTTCGATGCAACTGATGTTGCCGGCCAGACATTGATCGACAATATAGCTGATGTGTTTGGCGGACTCGTTCATGGCGTGGGGGAAGTTTGTGGTAAATGCACCCTGACCATTGCTGATGATAAACAGATTTGGAAATCCGCGGCTGTGCAGGCCATGTAAGGTGCGCATGCCGTCACGCCATTTTTCACTGAGGGTCAGGCCGTCTCTGCCCGTCACGTCATATCCTGCGCGACGCGTATAGTCGGTGCCGACTTCAAAGCCGGTGGCGAAGATCACACAATCAACCTCGTATTCCTGACCATTGGCAACCACTCCGGTTGCGGTGAGGCGTTCAACCCCTTTGCCGTCGGTGTCAATGAGGTGAACGTTCTCCCGATTAAAAGTGGGTAAGTATTCGTCGTGGAAACAGGGCCGTTTGCAGAACTGACGGTAAAAAGGTTTAAGCGCTTCAGCGGTGTCCGGATCCTGCACGATGGCTTCAGCGCGGGCGCGTACCTGTTCCATCTTCTTGAAATCTGCCAGTTCCATGAGTTTGGGGATCTCATCGCGGGGAATATCTTTGCCGCGGTAGTTGGCCATGGAGATCAGATTGCGGATGATTTCGGTCCATCCATCCTGAATCAGGTCTTCTTCAACAATGCCACCCGACGTCAGGGTGTTGAAGTTTTCCATACGTTCCTGCTGCCAGCCCGGCTTCAGGCTTGCTGCCCATTCGGGGTCGGTCGGTCGATTGTCGCGGACGTCGATAGACGACGGGGTACGCTGGAAAACGAACAATTCTTTGGCCGCTGCACCCAAGTGTGGGACACATTGCACCGCGGTGGCGCCGGTGCCGATGATGCCTACGCGTTTGTCTGCCAGTTTGTCGAGGTTACCTTCTGGACCGCCACCCGTGTAGTTGTAGTCCCAGCGGCTGGTGTGAAACGTGTGCCCCTGGTACTCGCTGATACCGGCAATGCCTGGCAGCTTAGGTCGGTTAAGCGGACCGTTCGACATGGCGACAAAGCGAGCCTGCATGGCATCACCACGGTTGGTATGCACGATCCAGCGGGCGCTGGTCTCA
>CBDUMB010000308.1:0-4584 GCA_965368205.1 uncultured Pseudomonadaceae bacterium
GGTTAGACTACAAGTGGACTGCCAAGCCGCCCTGGCGGGCGTGGGCAACTCAACTGAGCGACGCCAGCGCCGAGGCACTTGCCGCAATAAAAGCTCGAGATATTGAGGCCATCAGCACCGCGGGAGATCGGATTGTTGAAACCTGTGAAGGTTGTCATCAGGCATTCAAGATGGATTTTCCAACTGGTGGTCAGTACGGTGAGCTTTCGCCGAACGCCGCAGATCTAGAGGATTGAGCGTCAAACAAGACTCAGCGGATATCCTTCCAGGCCACACCACGATAACCTGAAGGTGACATGACCTCGCAGAAAAACGAATTTGGTCAACCCATCGGTTTTGCCCTGCCAGACTGGCAGGGTGCTTTGACGCCACCTGAAACCAGAATGATCGGTCATCACTGCCGCGTTGAGCCGCTAATCCCGGCATTACATGGCACAGGCCTGTTCCAGGCATTCAGCGCAGACCCAGAAGGTAAATTGTGGACCTATATGGCATCCGGTCCATTTCGCTCAGAGGACCAGTTCATGGCGTGGATAGAGACAGCTGACGCTGATCAGGACTCGCTCTTCCATGCCATTGTCGACAATACAACAGAACAAGCGCTGGGATTGTGCGCGTTTCTGCGGATAAAACCAGCTGTTGGCGTCATCGAGGTTGGCAACATCACTTTTGCACCGGCACTCCAGCAAACCATCATGGCAACGGAAGCCATGTTCCTGATGATAAGCAGGGTTTTTGACGAACTGGGCTACCGCCGCTATGAATGGAAATGTGACGCTTTAAATGACGCCTCGCGGAAGGCTGCAACAAGACTGGGCTTCACCTATGAAGGCACCTTTGCCCAAGCGCTGGTATATAAAAACAGAAATCGAGACACCGCCTGGTTTGCCATGCTCGACAGCCAGTGGCCCCAACTTAAGCGCGCTTACCTGCAATGGTTAAACCCCGCTAACTTCGACGCCGGCGGCACCCAGAAGCAGACATTGAGCAGCCTGCTCAACGGATCGGATCAGCAGAACTAGACTCAAATGTTAGCTGGGCGCCATCACCCGCTCAAGGAAGCCATCGATATCTACATCGTTATCCAGCAGCGCACAAACCGTATCTACAAACGGGGCTGAGAGACCTGCTGTTGCAAACAGTTCCTTAAACATACGCGCAGCACGAACGCCTTCACTGACCATCACCATGTCGGCCTCTGCCTCAGCCAGACTCTGACCACGCCCCAATCGCTCGCCCATCTCCCGATTTCTGCCAAATGGAGAGGTTGCGGTTACAAACAGATCTCCAATGCCCGCCGCGCTTAATGCAGTGGCAGGGGAGGCGCCCATTTCCGGCAACAACAGCGAAGCTTCGCGATAACCGGCGGTAAATACCGCAGCTTTCAGATTGTCACCACCGCGCCCATCTTCTTTTAAACCATCAACAACCCCACACGCGAGTGCAATAACATTCTTAAATGCACCCCAGTATTCAGCGCCTAAAGGATCATCTGCTGCCGCCAGACTTAAGCTCTGAGTGCTGAGAATTTTTGCCATCGACGTCGCCAGAGCAACATCGTTACATGCCACCAGTGCTGTGGTATACACACCGCGAGCCAACTCTGGCGCTATGGTTGGCCCCATCATCACGCAGAGTTGATTATCGAGGTTATGCGCTTTGAGTTTCTCTTCTATCACATCTGAAATAAGCTGATCACCTGGCGCAAGCCCTTTAGCCAGATCCAACAATATCTGTCCGGGACGAAGGTGCGGTAATACATCGTCAACCACTTTCAATACAACATGACTGGGCAGCGCCAGCACAACTATCTCAGCACCCTGCATAGACGTGGCTATATCCATAGAAACAGATAAGCCTGTCAGCGGCACATCCGCCAGGTACTTTTCATTTATTTCGTTAGCATTGATGCTGTCGAAGACTTCCTGTTCGACGGTCCAGCCACGCACCTCGTTATTTGCCTGCAACCAGTTGCGCGCCAGAGCGGTGCCAAAATTCCCCAATCCTAATACAGCGATAACAGCCATCTATTCCCCCAAAAAATTGTTAGCCCGCAGGCTCCAGCTCTTCCAGTTTGATCAGTAAACGGACCAGATCTGCCAGCGAGCGTGAACTGGTTTTCTGCATCACATTGCTGCGATGAATCTCAACGGTGCGTTCACTGATACCCAGCTCAATAGCTATGACCTTATTTGCCTGACCTTTCGCAACACGCTGGAAGACCTCCAGTTCACGCGGCGTCAGATCAGCAATGCGCTCTTTCAGCTGCACAGAATCAGCTGCCTGGTCGCGGTGTTGTGCATCTCGGGATAAAGCTTCCTGTATGCGATCAAGCAGCTCCTGATCACGGAACGGCTTACGTAAAAAATCCACCGCGCCACGACGCATGGCTTCCACCGCCATCGGAATATCACCATGCCCGGTGATGAAGACAATCGGCAGATCGATTTTCATGGCTGCAAGCTTTTCCTGTAACTCCAGACCACTCATACCCGGCATGCGGATATCCAGCACCAGGCAATTCACATTATTCAGGTCCGCCTGCTCAAGAAATGTCAGTGCATCAGGATAGGTGATGTATGGAATATCTACGGTTTCAAGCAACATGCCAATGGCGTCACGTACGGCCTCGTCGTCGTCAACAATAAATACTTTTTCAGTGTCACTCATTCTCTTCTCCGGCGGGTAAACGGAAATAAAACGTAGACCCGTGACCTTCTTCGTTATTAACAAAACTTAAATCACCACCATGCTCGACTATGATGGAACGACAAATCGACAGACCCATACCCATACCTTCAGCCTTGGTGGTATGGAAAGGACTGAACAGCATGGGTTTGTTTTCCTCACTGACACCAGTACCGAGGTCTTTCACCGCGACTTCAGCCTGTGTGCCTACCATCCGTGTTGAAACCACCACATCGCGTCCATGCACGCAGTCTACTTCAAGCATGGCATCAATGCCGTTGCGTATGAGGTTTAGCGCAACCTGTTGAATCTGTACGGGATCACAGTATAACGCCGGCAGATCCGGTTGCAGATCAAAGATGAGCTCAACACTATGCAAACGCGCATCTGCAGCGGCCAGATGCAGCAGGTCGCGCATCAAGTCATTGAGGTCAACCAGCTCTTTCTGGCTGCCCTCATTGCGCACAAAACGCTGGATCCGTTCAATAACGGCACCAGCACGTAAAGACTGGGTATTCAGTTTGCGCAGTCCGTCAGACACCCTGGAAAGGTCGGGCTCCTCTTTTTCTAACAGCTTCATACACGCTTGTGCATAAGCGGCAATGGCCGTCAGCGGCTGGTTGATTTCATGGGCGATACTGGCTGTCATTTCGCCCATTGTGCTCAATCGACCCACACGCGCTAAACGTTCACGCTGCTCAAGCAATGCCTGCTGATTGGCTTTCTGCTCGGTTAAATCGCGGATGATGCCCGCGAAGTAGGAACCCTGGTCTGTTTTAATTTCATTTACAGCAAGGTAGATGGGGAAAATCTCACCGTCATGAGTCACCGCCGTGAGTTCGCGTCCGATGCCAATGATTTGCGCTTTGCGCGTACGCAAAAAATGTTCTATGTAGCTTTGATGCTGGGCTTTATGCGGCTCCGGCATCAGCTTTGTGACAGGCTGACCCACCAATTGTGTACTGGTATAACCAAACAGGGTCAACGTTGCTGCGTTGACCGACTGAATGATGCCATCCGCGTCAATCGTAATGATGGCATCGACAACGGAATCCAGCACGTTGAGCGCATTATCGCGCAGCCATTGTTGAGTGTCCGCGGTGATCAAATTTCCTGATTTCCTAACCTGCCAGAAGCGCCCAATATATAGGAAATCTGACCCGAGCAGGCACCTGTTGCTATGGATTAACGGCCGATATACTCAGCCTGCGGCCGGAAGATCCGATTATCTTTACGACTTTCGATGAAGTGGGCGACATAGCCAAACGAGCGCGCCATCGCAAAGGCGGCAGTAAAGAAATGATTCGGCAGACCAACAACGCGTAAAACCAGGCCCTTGTAAAACTCAACATTGGCATGCAGGGCTTTACCCCGTTCGGCCATGGCTGCTGCAAATTGCGTATCGATCTCCCGCAGAACGTGATACACCGGCTCATGTTCGCTGCCGATTGCAAGCTTCTCTACCCAGGCTTGCAGACACACCGCGCGGGGGTCCACTGCGCGATATTCGCGATGGCCCATACCAGGCACTTTTTCACCTGCGGCCAATGCTTTGGCCACATAGTCACGCGCAGCAGCGACCGACGCTAACGTGTCAGCTATTTCTAAAACGGCCTGATCCGCACCACCATGCAAGGGGCCGGACAAGGCACCGATACCCGCTGCAATACTCGATTCCACCGACGCTTCAGTGGAGGCCACCACCCGCGCCGCAAAGGTGCCTGCATTAAAGCCGTGGTCGAGTTGCAGTATCTGCGCGGTGTTGAACGCTTCAACGTGCTCGGTGCTGGCGGTATTGCCAATGGCACGCAGAAAAGCTTCCGCATAACCCACAGCAGGGTCCACTTCAATCGCCTTACGGCGCAGATGGGTTGCCACCACTGCGGGTAATTTTGC
>CBDUMB010000309.1:0-4581 GCA_965368205.1 uncultured Pseudomonadaceae bacterium
TGCGCTTTTCTGCTTTGGATGTGGCGATTGTGGTCAGCACTTCGATCAGAAGCTCACCGCCGGTGTCAGCCAGCTTTTCGGTAAGCTGGGTTGCCGTGATGTTTGTATCTATGGGTACTTCTACCTGAGCAAACACGGGTCCGGTATCCAAACCTGCTTCCATCGCCATGATGCACACCCCGGTTTGCTCATCGCCCGCCATGATGGCCCGTTCGATAGGTGCTGCGCCGCGCCAGCGAGGTAATAGTGAAGCGTGTACGTTTAGACAGCCGAACTTCGGTATATCAAGTACGGCTTGAGGCAGAATCAATCCGTACGCGGCAACAATAAAAACGTCAGCCTGCTGGGTTTCAAGCAACGCCTGGGCGTCTTTGTCGCGTAAACTTTTAGGCTGAAATAATTCTATGCCCGCTGATTCTGCGAGTTGTTTGACTGCATTGGGACGTACCTTCCTGCCTCGGCCTGTCGGGCGATCGGGCTGGGTGAATACCGCAGCGGGTTTGAAAGGCGAATTAATCAGGCGCTGTAAGATGCGGGCAGCAAATTCCGGGCTGCCTGCAAAAACGGTTTTAAGCTCAGGCACGTTGTTTCTGTTGTCGCTCAAGCTTTTTGCGAATGCGGTTCCGCTTCAAGTTCGAGATGTAGTCGACGAACAATTTGCCCGCCAGGTGATCACATTCGTGCTGGATACAGACCGCCAGTAATCCTTCCGCCTCCATGCTGAACACTTCACCTGTAGGTGTCTGGGCTGTCACGCTGATGCGCTCTGCACGACTCACCGGCTCATAGAAACCAGGTACCGATAGGCAGCCTTCTTCAGTTTCAAGCAGGGCGCCGTGTACGGTGAACTGCGGGTTAACCAATATGTGGGGCGTATCGGCGTTATCAGACACGTCCACGGCGATAATCCGCTCATGGACGTCAACCTGGGTTGCAGCAAGGCCTATACCTGGTGCGGCATACATGGTTTCCAGCAGATCGTCGGCAAAGCGAACAAGATCCGGGCCAAATTGAGTGACCTCCGCGGCCACCGTTCTAAGGCGCGGGTCGGGGTATTGCAAAATATTCAATAAACTCATGGTGTAAGTAGTGTTGTTAGAGCCTGTGAACTGTCTCTAGTATTGGTCCAAATTGTGCTGCTAAGATGGCGCCGATTATAGCTTTTTGTGCCTATGAGTTTGAAGCAAAGCCTGTTCAGGTCATGGCGACGGTTGTATTCACCTGCAAAGTGCACCCGTAATCAACGAAAACAAAGGATATGTAGCACTGTGAATAAATGTAAGCGCTTACTAACTTCATGCGTACTGTCAATCAGCCTGCTGGTTGGTTTAGCCGCCACTGCCGAAGACATTGGCCAATACCTCAAGCCCGGTCACCCCGAGGTGTATACCGTGGTAAAAGGAGACACCTTATGGGACATCAGCGGCACGTTTTTGTCCAAGCCCTGGTTGTGGCCTGAAATCTGGCAGATCAATCCGCAAATTGACAACCCTCACCTTATTTATCCCGGCGACCAGATTGCTCTGGTTTACGTTGATGGCCAACCTCGTCTGCAACTGCGACGCGGCGACGCCGGTCGGACGGTGAAATTAACACCCTCAGACACCGTCAGCCTGCAACCTCAGATTCGTGCCACACCGTTAGAGTCTTCGATTCCAGCCATCAGCCTTGATGCAATTCAGGGTTTCCTGGTGCAGAACCGCGTAATTGAACCCGCTGTTCTGGATGCTGCACCTTATATAGTACAAGGCGAAGCCGAACGACTGGTACTGGGCGCGGGTGACCGTGTTTATGTCCGAGGCGAGCTGGCAGACAGTGAAACGTTTAACTTTGTGCGCCGCGGACCACTCTATGTGGACCCCGACACACAGGAAATTCTCGGGCGCGAAGCGACTTACATTGGTCTGGGCACAGCAGTTGCTCAAGATGCAGATGTCGCCACCATGGCAGTGACCAGCACCCGCGAAGAAGTGCAGATTGGTGATCGCGTGTTACCAACAGAAGAACGTCGCGTAGACGCAAATTTCTTTCCCAGCGCGCCTATTGACGATATCACCGGTGAAATTATCTCAGTGTTCAGTGGTGTGACTCAGGTTGGTCAGTATGACGTGGTTGTGATCAACCGTGGTGAACGCGAAAATCTTGAAGTGGGTAATGTGCTGGCGATCTACAAGAAAGGCGCTGTAGCACGCGATCGCATCGCCAATGAAAACATTCGTCTGCCCAGCGAGCGCGCCGGTCTGTTAATGATTTTCCGTACCTTCGACAAATTGTCTTATGGCCTGGTGTTAAACACCGAACGTCCGCTGGCCGTGAGCGACGAGGTTCGTAACCCCTGATAACCTCCAGGCAACTGGTGTTTTTCTGACACCAGTTGCCGTTCAGAGCCCTACACCGGTGTTTTGTACACCGGTAGATTGGGACGGTGTCTCAACTAAGTCCCCCAAGCTCTCCAAGCACCAGCGCCGTAAGTCTAAGCACTGCAGCGATAATTGCGTTGCTTGACCAGTATCCACGCCGCCAGATTCTTAAGGCGATGGAGCAATGTGTAGATCCTCAAACCGCTTTACTCGATGGTGGTCTCGCGAAAATCCTCAAGCAGATCGCCCGCGCGCGGTCTAAATCAACGTCGCGCCGGACCCCGGCATTCACATCCTGCGCAGTGGTGGGCTTTTTTGATGCTGATTTTCCACCGCTGTTGAAGATCATTCCTGATCCGCCGCTGGTGCTGTATTACCGCGGCGCGATAACACTGCTGCACAATACAAGCGCCATTGCTGTGGTCGGCGCCCGCAGGTGTACCAGCGGTGGGAGATTGCTGGCGCAGCAAATGGCAAAAGATCTGTCGCTCCATGGGTTGACCATTGTGAGCGGTTTGGCGCTGGGTATAGACGGTGCTGCCCATCGAGGGGCGTTGCGCGCAGCTGAGCTGAATGCCAGCGCGCCTGCAAAGCCAGGTTTGACCGTGGCGGTGCTGGGCAGTGGTTTGAATCACATTTATCCGCAACGTCATCGCCAGCTGGCGGCGGAGATAATCGCGGCCGACGGTCTGCTGTTGTCTGAGTACCCGCCATCAACAGGTCCCAGGCCACATCACTTTCCTGAGCGCAACCGTTTGATCAGCGGCATTTGCGGAGCAACGGTAGTTATCGAAGCGGGTGAAAGAAGCGGTTCACTTATCACGGCGCGGCTGGGGTTGGAGCAGGGACGTGATGTCATGGCTGTACCGGGCCCGGTTTCCAGCAGCGTCAGCGCCGGTTGCCACCGCCTCATTCAGCAAGGTGCAGCACTGGTGACTGATGCGGTAGATGTTCTGTTTGCGCTGGGTATCGAAGCTGCTGCCGAGAAGAACCAGTACCCAACGGACTCCCTTCACGAAAGCTTGCCACCAGTCCATTTACCCTCTGATCGTCATGCCCGGGTACTGACCTGTGTTCAAGGCCTGCCAGTGACGCTGGACGAAGTCTGTCTGCAAACGGGTCTGTCTGCCGATGAGGTCAGTAGTCTGCTTGTGAGCCTGGAGTTGTCAGGGTTTGTTCAGCAGGTTCAGCTTGGCTATATTCGCTTGCCGTCTCGCGCCACTTAACACGCCGGGACTGGTCTTGTGTTGCGCCCCGGTTGTGCTGAACCCTGATAAAGTAAGTACAATCCGCGCACCTTGAGGGTGCTATCTCGCGCTGAAAGCAATATGCAGACTACGAAAATAAATCATTATCTTGTTGTCGGGAATCCGATCGCTCACTCGCGTTCACCGCAAATCCATAGCGCCTTTGCCAAACAGTTAGGCGATGAAATTGTCTACGATAAGGTGGAAGTTGAATTAGGTGGTTTTGCAAAGTTTGCAGATCAGTTTAAGAACAGCGGCGGCCAGGGTATGAACGTTACTGTGCCTTTCAAGATCGATGCCTATAACTATGTGGACAGAGTTGATGAACATGCACGGGCAGCCGCGGCCGTGAATACCATCAAATTCAGTGTGGGCGGCCAAAGCCATGGGTTCAATACTGACGGTATTGGTCTGTTGCGCGACCTCACCAACCGTCACCATGTTGATTTGCAGGGTAAGCATGTGCTCCTGATTGGCGCTGGTGGTGCTGCACAGGGCGCGCTATTGCCGTTACTGCAGGCGGGCATCAGGCGGTTAACGCTGATGAATCGCACGCTTGAAAAAGCGCAACAGCTCCTGCAGCAACCTGAATTCACTAAAGTCGGAGTGGAGCTGTCAGCGCGGCCACTTAACGCGCTGGATGAACCTGCGGATATAGTCATCAACGCAACCTCCTTCGGGCTCGGAGATGAACCTGTCCCTTTACAGCCGCACCTGGTGAACAATGCATTCTGTTATGACATGAGTTACGGGCCCGGGGCAAAGTTCTGCCGCTGGGCGGCTTCTGCCGGGGTTGTATCAAGTGTTGATGGTTTAGGCATGTTGGTGGAGCAGGCCGCGCAAAGTTACTTTATCTGGCATGGTCATCACCCCCAAACTCAGCCAGTCTATGATTTATTGCGCAGCGCAGATCCAGACGCTGCATCTTAGACACTGGATAACCTGATAAATAAAAAAGGTCGTTATGACACAGG
>CBDUMB010000310.1:0-4557 GCA_965368205.1 uncultured Pseudomonadaceae bacterium
GGCAGTGGTATCATCGTGCTGGCGGCCATAGTCGTGATTGCTGCTGGTCTAAAAGCCTCACAAGATCTGATGGTGCCGTTTTTACTGGCTGCTTTTATTGCCACCATCGCTGCAACACCCATGTTCTGGCTGCAGAAAAAAGGCCTGCCCGCAGCTTTCTCTCTGCCTGTTGTCATGATCTTCATTGTTCTGCTGGTATTTCTGTTAGGGGCCCTGGTAACTCAATCCGCCTCAGACTTCACCGCCAAACTGCCTTTCTACCAGGAACGTCTGCAGGCTTTTCAGGAAGACACTAACCGATTGCTGCAGCCGATCATTGATCGGACCGGGATCGAGGTCAGACTGGAACTGTTGTATCAGAATTTTTCGCTGAACACTGCGCTGGAAATGGCGGGTACCACGCTGGCACGTCTGGGCGGTGTACTGAGTAACAGTTTTCTTATCCTGCTGACGGTGATCTTTATACTTGCTGAAGCCGCCAGCTTTCCGCGCAAGCTATCAGATGTGCTTAACGACCCAGAACGGGATCTGCCTTACTTCGCGCAGTTTGCTGAAAACGTAAATCGCTACATTGGTATCAAGACGAGTGTCAGCGTGGTCACCGGTATGATTGTGACGCTGTTCCTCTGGCTGCTGGGGGTCGACTTCCCTATTTTATGGGGGCTGCTGGCTTTTCTACTCAATTATGTCCCGACCATAGGTTCAATTATTGCCGCCGTACCCCCACTTATCCTGGCTTTAGTGCAGATTGGATTTGGCGCAGCTGGCGCAGTAGCCGCAGGCTTCCTGGCCATCAACATCATCATGGGCAACGCGGTTGAACCCCGCTTTATGGGTCGCGGGCTGGGGCTATCAACATTGGTGGTGTTTCTCTCCCTGGTTGTGTGGGGCTGGGTGCTCGGGCCGGTTGGCATGCTGCTGTCTGTACCGCTGACCATGACGGCAAAAATCGCTCTTGAAGCCAATCCGGATACTCGTTGGATCGCTCACCTGTTAGGTCCAGCTGATGCGTTGCCGCCACTGGATGAGACACAGGCACAGATCATCAAAGCGGCTTCTGATACAGCTGATGCAGGTGATGGAAAAGACCAGGACAACAGTCGCACATGAGTCGCCACGAAAGGCCGAACATTGCGCAGATGCAGGGTTATACCTGGGGCGAACAGCCCGAGGATACCCGGACGATCAAGCTCAACACCAATGAAAACCCCTATCCGCCTTCGCCAAAAGTACAGCTGGCGCTGGCAGGCATTGATGTTTCGCAGTTACGCACCTATCCGCAACCAACGGCGGATGTACTGCGCGACGCGATAGCCCAGACACATGGCCTTACGCGCGATAATGTGGTCGTGACTCACGCGGGTGACGAAGCCTTGCGCCTGGCGATCACCACCTTTGTTGACCCTGGTCAGTCTTTTGGTATGGCCAATCCCAGCTACTCGCTGTATCCGGTACTTGCCGCCATACATGACGCCCAGGTGGTTACCGTCGACCTGCAGGCTGACTGGAACTGGCCCGCGGACTTCACCAGCCAACTCAACAGTGCCGGCGTGCAACTGACCTGTGTGGTCAATCCACACGCGCCCAGCGGCACGCTGTATTCACAGGCAAAATTATCTGAGTTAGCAAACAATCTGAACGGTGTGTTGTTGATTGATGAAGCGTACGCGGATTTCATTGACCCCGACCTGAATTACAACAGTTCCGAATTACTCTTGAACCATGACAATGTGCTGGTCCTGCGCACTTTCAGCAAGGGTTACAGTCTCGCCGGCCTCCGCTTGGGATATCTGTTAGGCAACACGGATCTGATCGACCCGATCATCCGCAAAACCCGTGACAGCTACAATGTCGATCATATCGCACAGGCACTTGGAGTGGCCGCCATCAACGACCAGGACTATGCACAACAGACCTGGCATCAGGTGCGAATAGCCAGAGACAGCCTGCAGCAGAATCTCACCCAGCTCGGCTTACCATCACCACCCAGCCAGACTAATTTCCTGCTGGTTGAGGTGCCGCCGGCGCTGCCTGAGAGCGCCAATGCACTTTATCTCCTGCTGAAAGCAGCTGGCATTCTGGTGCGTTACTTCAATACGCCGGGGTTAGATAATCGATTAAGAATAACTGTTGGCACACCTGAGCAGAATCAGCGTCTGCTGGAAACACTGACCACTCTGCTGACCTGAAGACACTTTGTTTTTGGCCTGAAAAAGCGACATGCTTCGGGTTTGCAACAAGCGGATTCCGGCCATGAGTAAACACCTGCTGCGCGCAGCTGATATCGAAAAGCAGCGCGAAACCCGCACCCAGCACCAGTTCAATGACAATGCGATCCGGCATACAAAAAACCTCACTGCTGGCACAGACATGCAGCGTATCGGCATCCATCTGGTGCGCATAGAGACCGGCTGTGATTCCACCACCCACCATTACCACGATGCTGACGAAGAGTTTATCTACATCCTTTCCGGTCAGGGCATAGCCAGAATTGGTGATGAAACGTTCAGCGTTGGTGCAGGGGATTTCATGGGATTTCCCGCACCCTCACCGGCACACAGCCTGCACAACCCAAACCAGGAAGACCTGGTGTATCTGATGGGCGGCGAGCGCTGGGCGACAGATATCGTTCACTACCCGGACATCAAGCGCACCATGATCAAGACACACGGCAAACGTCGCTGGGCAGACTGGCGGGACTTCGAGGAACTGCCACCCCGCCCCTGAGGTCTAAATCGCATGTTCCCCATTCGCGACGAAAACCCAACCCTGCGGCCACCGATTGCAACCTACGCCATTTTAGGCATGAACCTGTTTGTGTGGGTATTTGTGCAGGGGTTCGGCGCCAGCGAAGCCCTGGGGCAGAGTATCTGCCTGCACGGTCTGATACCTGCGGATTTACTGGGTACGGTACCCGTCGGCACGCAAATCCCCCTGGGCGATGGCTGGGCCTGTCGTCTTGATGGCGATAGCAGCTTAAACAGTCTGTTTACCTCCATGTTCATGCATGGCGGCTGGCTGCATATCATTGGCAATATGCTGTTTTTATGGGTGTTTGGCGACAACGTCGAAGATGTTATGGGTCCCGGCCGGTTTGTGTTGTTCTATCTATTGTGCGGCCTGGCCGCTGCCGGCGCCCAGATAGCGGCAGATCCGGGTTCTACGGTACCTATGGTAGGTGCATCCGGTGCTATTGGCGGTGTCATGGGTGCATACGCCATCTTGTTTCCACGCGCACGCGTTCATCTGCTGATTATCTTATTCATCTATGTGACCACCATTTCGGTACCTGCCATCTTTATGCTCGGCTACTGGTTTCTGCTGCAGCTGATATCAGGTGTTGGGTCTCTTGGTGCCAGCGGCGGCGGTGTTGCTTTCTGGGCGCACATTGGCGGTTTTGTCGCTGGGGTGGGTCTGGTCACTGTGTTCAAACGCCCCGACCTGATTGCTGCACGTAAACACCTGGCACGTCGGCCACCGGCAAAACACAACTTATTCTAAGACAGTAAAATTACACTGAGCGCCAGTGGCGTTTTTGTCTGTTGTTCCTTACTCTTGCTGGCTCTTTTATCAAAGGTGAGGGGAACCACCCATGACACAACTACCTGCAGTAAGCCTCGCAGCTGTACCCGGCCGCCGCCATCGGATTATCGAAATCGCTCAGGAAATCGAAAAACGCGGATTCCCCGGCATCTACGGACCCAGCCTGGGCGATAGCCTGTCACTGTGCACCGCCATTGCAATGGCCACCGATCGCATAGACATAGGCACCAGCATCACGCCTATCTACACTCGGAACGTTGCAGATTTTGCCGGCACCGCAGGGTTTATCCACGAAATCTCCAATGGCCGCTTCCGTTTTGGCGTTGGTGTGAGCCATGCGCCTGCTATGGACCGTTTAGGTATCAAACAAGGCAAACCACTGGGTGACATGCGCCAGTTTGTGGAAGATATCCACGCGGTGCCAAGGGTTGGCGACATGCCGCCGATTGTTCTGGCGACATTACGCAACAAAATGATCGCCCTGGCGGAGGAAATTGCTCAGGGTATGGTATTTGCCAATGGCGCCCGTTCACATATGTCCAGTTCCCTTGGCGTGCTTTCTGACGGTGCCCGGATGGGAGCGGACTTTTTTATCGGTAACATGGTGCCGACCTGCATCAACGACGACAAAAAGGCGGCTATGGCGGTCAATCGCAAAACCCTGACCAGTTACGCGTTTCTACCCAACTATCGCAACTACTGGAAAGAAGCCGGCTACGAAGAAGAGATGAACGGTGTTGAAGCAGCGCTGGCTACCTGAATGTTTATCTGATCGCTGGCTGGAAGACACCACTTTGTCCGGCAGCGCCAGCGAAGTGCGTGAAGGCATTGAAGCCTGGTTCGACGCCGGTATTAAGACCCCGATTGTTGTGCCTTCTGCCGTGAAAGGTGGACAGCTGCAGGCACTGGAAGATCTATTTGCACTGTATGACTGAGGCGGGTTTAGAAGCGATGACAGAGACCACCACGCGATATATACGCCTGATCCGCCATGCCAAATCCGCAGATCCGGAA